>CAZSBU010000152.1:0-6773 GCA_964605055.1 uncultured Caulobacterales bacterium
CTGGCACTAGCGCTGCAGGCGCGACAGGAAAGGGCTGGGTTGGCGACAAGGCTTCGCCCGGCACGCCCTCTTGGGGGACGGGACGCTCCTCTACCGGAATGACTGGCTCGCCGGTGTCGCGGTCGAGCACAAAGATCAGCCCCGTCTTCGTCGTCTGCGCCACGACATCGCGCAGCTTTCCGTCCTTCAGGATCGTGTAAAGGCCCGGTTGCGAGGGGACGTCGTAATCCCATACGTCATGGTGCACGGTCTGAAAGCTCCACGCGACTTCCCCAGTCTCCGCTCTTAGCGCCACGACCGAGTTTGCGTAGCGGTTATCGCCGGGCCGGGCGCCGCCGAAAAAGTCCGGGGACGGACTGCTGGTCGGCGCAAAGATTAGCCCGCGCGCCTCATCGACCGACATCGGGGCCCAAGCGTTCGCGTGGCCTTCCTTGCGCGGGAACGCGCCGGGCCAGTCCTTGGCGTTCGGCTCATCCGCCGATCGCGGCACCGGATCGAAAGTCCACAACGGCGCGCCCGTTCTCGCATTGAAAGCCCGGATCGTCCCGCGCGGCGCCTCAAGGCGAACGTTGTCGCCGATCGAAGAGCCGGTGACCAGCACGTCTCCGAGCACAACGGGCGCCGACGTGATCTGGAATTCGCCGGGCCAGATCAACTCCATACCAGGGTCGATGAAAAGTTCGCCGCTGCCGTTGAACTCGGTGCAGCGATCGCCGGACTTTGCATCGACCGAGATCAACCGTCCGTCATTCGTTCCTGAAAATATCCGCGCCTCGCAAGGCCCATCGCCGCCGCCATGCCAATAGGCGACGCCGCGGCAGACGAACTGGTTGGCGGGGCGCTGGTCAAGATCGATCTCTGGATCGTAGCGCCACTTCTCGGCGCCCGTGCCGGGATCGACGGCAATGATTTCGTTGAATGGCGTACAAAAAATGAGGCTGTCTTCGACGAAGATCGGCGTCGCCTCCGACCCGCTGTCGTCTAGCGCCTTGCGAGGCCGCGAAACGAGGTCGCCCGTTGAGAATGTCCACGCGACGGTCAGATATTGCACATTCTCGCGCGTAATTTGCGCAGCGGATGAATATCTCGCGCCGCCCGCGTCGCCGCCATAAAACCGCCAATCGCCAGATGGAGACGCCTCGCGAACGGATATTGCCTCGCCCGCAATATCTAGCTGCCTGGCGCCGCCCAATACCCAGATCATCGATCCGCCGAGCACTGACAGAAGTACAGCGGCGGCGACGGCGCCTGCGATGCAGGCGACGCTGATTAAAAGCCCTCTCATGCCCATCCCCACCGAATGTGAGCGATAGGCTAGCTCAGCCGCCAGTTTGCCGGAAGGGCGGGTAGCGCCGCCGACTTTACTTTATTCTGCGAGGCGGAAAGATCGCCATCATTCGCCCTCGCCGAACTTGTCCTCGACCAGCCGGGCGAGGCTGTGCAGGGCTTCCTGCGCCTGTTCGCCTGTCGCGGAGACGGTAATGGCGCTGCCCTGTTCAGCCTGCAGCAATAAAAGACCCATGATGGAGCACGCGCCAACCTCGTAATCATCCTTCAAGACGCGGATATCGGCGTTCCACGATCCGGCGAGGGCGCAAAACTTCGCGCTCGCCCGCGCATGGAGGCCGCGCTTGTTGATGATCTTGAGAACGACCGTTAGGGGCGTCGGATCGGCGTCAGTCATGCGCTTGCCGTAAGCCTTGCCGTCTGATGCGTCACGTTGTGCGTCACGGGGGGCGTCAGTCCTGCGGCGCAGTTTCGCCCGACAGCACCCAAGAGGCCACGTTGATATATTTTCGCCCGGCCGCGTGAGCGGCGGCGACAGCCTCCTCCAGCGAGGCCGTCTCGCGTATCGAGGTCAGCTTGATCATCATCGGCAAGTTTACCCCGGCGATCACTTCGGCCTTGACCCGAGACAGCACCGAGATCGCGAGATTGCTCGGCGTGCCTCCGAACATGTCGGTCAGGATCACGACGCCCGACCCGTCATCCACCTCGCGGGCGGCGGCGAGGATTTCATTGCGGCGGCGGTCCATGTCGTCGTCGGGCCCGATGGAGACCGCGGCGATGCTCTGCTGCGGCCCAACGACATGTTCGACGGCGGAGATAAACTCCTGCGCCAGACGACCGTGGGTGACAATTACAATACCAATCATGTTGCCGAGTGCCCAATCATGCGCCATTCATGGTGCGCGTGTCGTCACAATTGTCCACCAATAATCGCGCGGAGCGCAAACCGAAGCCGCGCGCTGGCGGCGAGGTGTTGCCCTTGCGCGACGAATGGAAACAACGGAAGGGACGGCCCCTCGCCGGAAGTGAATGAACCCGGCTCAGGCAGTCGCTCGGCGGCCGCCCCGAGATCGAACGCGGCGCGCAGCCGGACGGACGGCGCACAGCGAATACGCAGGACGCCAAACCCCCGCAACTCGATCAAGCCCGCAAGCGGACGCGGCGGGGCCGCGATCAATCCATCCGCCGAGGCGCTAAGCAAGACCTGATCATCGGCGACAAGGGCGGAGCGGTTCCAGCGGCACTCTTCGATGAGGCCGATCGCCAGGCTTGATTTACCGCTGCGTGAAGGTCCAAGCAGCAGAACGCCGGCCAGAGGCCCATCCCGGTCGACGGCGACGGCGATAGCGGTTCCGTGCGCCATCCGCCCTCCGCCCGGCGTATGGAGACCGCCCGTCATGCGCGCGGTAACGCCACGGTAAAGCGGGCGCCGCCCCTCGCCCCATCGGGTAATTCGATATTTTCGGCCCAGATCTCGCCGCTATGCGAGGCGACTATCTGGCGCGAAATCGCAAGGCCGAGCCCCGAATTATTGCCGAAGGCGGCGCCCGCAGGGCGCTTTGTGTAAAACCGCTCGAACACGCGCTCGAGGGAATCTGGCGGAATGCCCGGCCCCTCGTCTTCGACGATGACGCGCACTGGCGCGAGCGGATCGGCGGGGCGCTCGATGCGAACCTTGACGGATCCGCCCGGCGGCGAAAACGACCGCCCATTATCGATCAGATTGCGGAATACCTGCCCGAGCGCGCTTGCATTGCCAAAGAGATAAATCGGCTCGCCCGCCGGGTCATAGGCGACAGAGGCCTGACCTTCTTTCGTCGTGGCCCGGTAAAGCTCGCAGATATCCGCCAGCAATCGGCGCAGATCGACGACGTTGCGCGCGTCGCGGGCAAGCTCTGCATCGAGCCGCGACGCATTGGAGATGTCGGTGATCAGGCGGTCCATCCGGGCGACGTCTTTCTTGATAACGCCCATCAGCTTTTCGCGCGCCTCAGGCTTCGTCGCGATTTCCAGCGTTTCCGTTGCGGAGCGGATTGATGTCAGCGGGTTCTTCAATTCGTGCGCAACGTCGGCGGCGAAGCTCTCGATCGCCTCCATGCGCGCATAGATCGCTTGCGTCATCGATCTGAGGGCCGCGGACAACTCGCCGATTTCGTCGCGTCGGCTGGAAAAGTCGGGGATACGCGCGCGCCCAGCCGCGGCGATGCCCTCGCGGACCCGATCGGCGCCAATCGCCAGCTGACGGATCGGCTGGGCGATCGTCGCCGTTAACAGAAGCGAGGAGAGAATCGCCGCGGCGCAGGCCAGCCCGAAGAACGGCAAGATGGCGAGGCGCGCCTGCGAGACGAGTTCGTCAATACCTCCAATTTCCGCCGTGACGAGGCCATGGATCGCCTGCACCTTGCGGATGGGGACCGAAACCGACGCGACGAGTTCGCCATCCTCGTTGATCCTCAGCGACGCCGCGCCGAGCTGATTGGCGAAGGGAGAAGAGGCCAACGCCTCGTTCAACTCAGCCTCGATGGTGCGAAGCGCAGCGTCGCGCCGAAAACCGCCCGTCATGAAGCGCGTCAGGAACCGCTCGCCCGCATCGAGGAGACGCCAGATGGCGCTGTCAGCGCTTGCGCTCTCGATGGGCGGCAGGGCCTGAACGACAATATCGTCGCGGCGTAGCACGACGTCTTCGAGGAGCAGTTCAGAGGCGTCGGCGACGGGTGGAGTCGCAAAGGTTCGCGGGGCGTTGAAAACGCGCACGCGCCCTTCGAAAGACACCCAGACGCGGTTGAAGACCGTTCGAACGTCGCCTTCGTCGAGTGCGAGGCCGCATGGGCTTGTGACGCCAAGAGAAATGCCGGAGTCGGCGTTTTCATCGCAAGCTTCTTCATCAATAGCGATCTGCCCGAGAACCGCTGCAATGATCTGAGCCTGCGCGCGCACGCCTTGCAGCTTCGCCGCGACAAGACCATCCCGATACTGAGTGACGCCGAAAGAGGCGACAAGCAGGATCAGGAGGCTGCTGAAATTGGCAAAAACAATGGTGAGCGTCAGGCGCGAAATGGCGAAACGCGCCGGACGCCTCGTCCGGGTCCCAGCCCCCTCGCCCATCAATGCTTACTAGCTTTCCTTGTACTTGTAGCCGACGCCATAAAGGGTTTCGATGGCGTCGAACTCCGGGTCGACGAGTCGGAATTTCTTCCGGATGCGCTTGATGTGGCTATCGATCGTGCGGTCATCGACATAAACCTGATCGTCATAGGCGGCGTCCATCAGGGAATCGCGGCTCTTCACAAATCCGGGGCGCTGCGCCAGCGCTTCGAGAATAAGGAATTCCGTAACGGTGAGCGTGACGGCCTCGCCATGCCAGAGGCAAGCGTGGCGCATCGGATCGAGCGTCAGGCTCGTCCGCCGGATGATCTGTTTTTCCTCTTCCTTGGTCGGCGTCGCACCCGCCTGACGGCGACGCAATACGGCCTTGATCCGCTCCAGAAGGAGCCGCTGAGAGAAGGGCTTCTTGATGTAATCGTCCGCACCAAGCGTCAGCCCAAGCACTTCATCGATTTCCTCGTCTTTTGAGGTAAGAAAGATCAGCGGCGTGTCCGAGGTTTGGCGGATGCGCTTTAAAAGCTCCATCCCGTCCATGTTCGGCATCTTGATGTCAGACACCACGAGATCGGGCGCGGAGGCGGTGACGTGTTCGAGGGCTTCGGCGCCATCGGAATAGGTCTTGACCTTGTGGCCATCCGCCTCAAGGGCCATCGAAACGGAGGTCAGAATGTTTTCGTCGTCGTCAACTAGCGCAATGTTCGCCATGGCCAAACCCCGATCGCTTTCGATGTTCGACAGACCGTAGGCCGTTCGCCCGGCGGGGGAAAGGCGCCGCGGCGGCGGGATTGTGGCGCCGCAAGATAACTTGGCGCGAGATCGCCGTGCTTATTCCGGCTTTTCCGCCGTGGCGTCGATAGCGCGGGATAGCGCCACATCGCGAGCCGAAAGGCCGCCCGCGTCATGGGTCGTCAGTACGATGTCGACGCGGTTATAGACGTTGAACCATTCCGGATGGTGATCGAGCTTTTCCGCGATGAGCGCGACGCGCGACATGAACCCCCACGCCTCGACGAAGTCGGCGAAGCGGAAGCTTTTCTCGATCGCGTCCCGTTCCGTCGACAGCCGCCAACCGGGAGCGTTTGCGAGGAGGTCGCGCCGTTCGGCGTCTGAGAGTTTCGCCACCATTTCCAGTCGCTCCTACGGTTGAGGCTGAGCGCAACGCCTAGCCGGCCAGCGCCGCCAAATTGTGGACCGCGAGGGCAATCAGGGCAACGGTCGAAAGGGCGAACAGGGCGAAACGAACGGCGACGCGCTGGATGACGATCTGGGCGATCGAATGGGCGACGCGCAGGATCACATAGGCCCATGCCAGCATCACGGCCGACGACGTCGATGTTCCGGCGAGATGGGTGTAGATCGCGAGCGCGTAGAAGATCGTCGGCTGTTCGTGCAGGTGATTGTAGTTATCTGCGACGACGCGCGCCGCTGTGGGGAGCACGTTCAACGACCCCGGATGGATTGCCGATTGTGGATCGATCTTGGCGCGCTGCATTGCCGGGATGCGCGTTGCGTACATCCAGATCCATACGATCAGCGTCCAGCACACGAGCAAAAGAACCGGCGTCAGCATGTGTTTCATCCATTTGTTTGTCCATCGCCGGCGGCGACGAAGCAGGGTTCAGAAAGATTTTCGGGCGATCTTTCGAACAAGCGCAAAAACCAGCCCGGAAGCGGCAACTGTTGCGAGCAGGTAAGTTTCCTCCGCCCCAAAGCTGAACGCAGGCGGATAATCGTAAGCGATCGCAAAGAACGCAGTCAGGCCAGCTGCGACGACAATCGGCGCCGCAAGAGCATAGCCAACGATCGACGGCGCGCGGCCTAGTCCCTCCCATAGGAGGAAGAGGATGAACATGCCGCTGAGCGCCAGCCATCCGGAGATGGCGAAGGCGGAGACGCCGAAATGCAAGCCCAAGGGCAATTCACCATAGCCTTCGCCGCCAGCCGTCATGCGATCGATCAGCGTCGCAGAGACGACAGCCGACACAGCGCCAGCGATCGCTGCGGTGATCCATCCGAAGAGCCGCCACGCCATAGGAATCAGGCGACGTTCGAATGCTTCTTGAACTCAATGCGGGCGATTGAGCGGCAATGCACCTCGTCCGGACCATCGGCAAGCCGCAGGGTGCGCAGGCTTGCATAAGCGCGGGCGAGGCCGAAATCGCTCGTTACGCCAGCGCCGCCATGGGCCTGAATGGCGTCGTCGATGACGCGCAACGCCATGCGCGGCGCGGCGACCTTGATCATCGCGATTTCGCCCTGCGCCGCCTTGTTGCCGACGGTGTCCATCATCCACGCGGCCTTAAGGGTCAAAAGCCGGGTCATCTCGATGTCGATCCGCGCCTCGGCGACGCGCTGTTCCCAGATCGAGTGCTTGTAGA
>CAZSBU010000153.1:0-6760 GCA_964605055.1 uncultured Caulobacterales bacterium
CGACCTCGACGGCGACGGCATTGCGGAAGCGCCCCTTCCCAATCGTCGTCTTTACATCAACAACTATTCGATCGGCGCGCAGATCCAGTGGGAAATTGACCTCTGGGGACGCCTTCGCGACGAGACAAAGGCCGCTTACAAGGACGCGGCGTCGTCAATCCTCGATCTGAAGGCGGCGCAGCTCTCGATTGCAGGGGCCGTTGCGCAGGGCTGGTTCCTACTGATCGAAGCGCGCCAGCAGCGTGAGCTTGGCGATCGCGACGTTGCAGCCCGCGAGAGCAATCTGCGCGTGACCGAACGCCGTTTCCAGAGCGGCGTTGCTTCAAGCCTTGACGTACGCCTTGCGCGGTCAGCGCTTGCTTCAAGCCAGGCAAACCTCGCCGCGCGTCAGCGAAACGAAAAAGAGTCCGCGCGCCGCCTGGAAGTGCTGCTGGGCCGTTACCCGGCGGCTGAACTTGCCGCTGCGGACGGCTTGCCCGAACTGCCCGCCCTCTCCGGCGCTGGCGCTCCGGGGGAGATATTGGCCCGCCGTCCCGATCTCGCCTCAGCCGAAGCGAGGATGGAGGCGGCTGGCCTTCGCGCCCGCGCTGCGCGCAAAGCCATGTTACCGCGCCTGACGCTGTCGACGCAGGTCAATACGTCCGGACCCGAACTATCCGATTTGATCGATCCGGAACGTCTTGCCGGAAACATCGTCGGCGGGCTCTTGCAACCGGTCTTCCAGGGTGGACGGCTGCGCGCCAACTCGAAGCGACTCCAGGCTTTGGCGGAGTCAAATCTTCTTTCCTACGCGCAAACAGCGCTTGAGGCCTACGAGGAAGCCGAGAACGCCCTGGATGCGGAAACTTTCCTGGCCGCGAGCGAGGCGGCGCTGAAAAGCGCCTACGAAGAAGCAGCGGCGGCCGAAGAACTGACGGAGCGCCGATACAACAGTGGCGCGGCGACGATCTTCAATCTGCTCGATGCGCAAACGCGTCGGATTACCTCTGAGAGCCAGTATATCCAGGCTCAACAGCAGCGCGTGACGAACAGGGTGCGTCTCTATTTGGCGATCGGCGGCGATTTTGTGGCCGCAGCGCCGGCGGAAATTTAGGAGCCGCGCCATCCGGCGCCGGCTAGCGAGAAAAGGTTCAGTATGATCCGGAAATTTGTCACGCTAATCGGCACAGTCGGGATAGTCGTCGGTTTCATTGCCCTGATCGCCTTAATGGGGTCGCTGCGGCCAAAAATTAAACCTGTCACGCCTGAAATCACGCCTCCGACAGTATTTTTTACCACGGCTCAATCAGGCGAGGTGACGCTTGATGTGGTTGTGCAAGGCGAAGTCCGCCCACGTACGGATATTAATCTGACCGCGGAGATCTCCGGCAAGGTCGTCCGGATGTCCGAGAAATTCGTGGATGGCGGCGCGTTTGATATCGGCGATACGCTGGTCAAGATTGAGGATGCCGATTACCGGGTCGCAGTTACGAGCGCCCGCGCGCGCCTCGCGCAGGCGGAAGAGGCCCTTCGCCGCGAGGAAGCCGAAGCAAGGCTCGCCGAACGCGATTATGCCGAATTGGGCTCCACCGGTGAATCAAACGAACTCGCGCTGCGTCTGCCCCAGCTTGCCCAGGCGCGCGCGTTCTATGAATCTGCGGAAGCCGACCTCAATGCTGCGCGGCTCAATCTCGCGCGCACCGAGATCAAAGCGCCGTTTAAAGGCCGCGTGCGCACGCGCAGCGCTGGCGTTGGCCAGTTCGTGTCGCCAGGCGCGCAGATCGGTCGCATCTTTTCTACAGATGTCGCCGAGATAAGACTTTCACTGACGGACAATGACCTCGCTAAACTGGGGTTGCCTGTCGCCTTCGTCGAAACGAAGGAAGATCAAGGCCCGCCGGTCGTATTGTCGGCCCAACTTGCCGGCAAGCTGCACCAATGGACGGCGCGCGTTGCACGAACGGACGGCGCAATCGATCCGGCGACGCGGCAGATTTCGGCGATAGCCGTTGTCGAAGACCCTTATGGGGCTGGAGCCGATGCAGGCACGCCTCTTGCGATGGGGCTTTTCGTTGACGCGAGAATTTCCGGCCGACCCATGGCGGATGCGATTGTACTGCCACGATCTTCCCTATACGGACGCGACACCATCTACGTCATCGCCGCCGAAAACCGATTGGAAGAACGGCGCGTTGAGATTGTCTCAACCGACCGAGACACGATCACGATCGTCGCCGGCGTATCGAACAATGAGCGGGTCGTCACCTCGCCGCTGCGCGGGGCCGCTCCAGGCAGCGTCGTTACGCCGTTGGACCCCAACTCGATCAACGACAATTCGGGCGCCGAAGAACTCGACGCTGCGACGGGCGCAGTCGCCAAAGCAGGAGCGAACCTGTGAACGGATTGATTGCCTGGTGGGCAAGGAACACAATCGCCGCCAATCTGTTGATGGCGAGCATCCTGATTGCAGGAACCTACGCGTTCATCAATATCGAGCGCGAAGTGTTTCCTTCGGCAGCTTTCAACGGAGCGACGGTATCCGTCGCATGGCCAGGCGCTTCGCCGCGCGACATTGAAGAACAGGTCATTCTGCGAATTGAAGAGGCGATGTCGGGAATTGACGGCGTCGAGCACATCGACTCCACAGCCCGAGAAGGATCAGCGTCCGTAAATGTTGAAGGGCTCGACACGATCGATCCGGCGCAGTTTCTGAATGAAATAAAGAGTAAAGTCGACGGCATCTCGACCCTTCCCCAGGGTGCGTTCCGGCCCGTGGTGACGCAGTGGCGCAATGAAGAACAGGCCATGTTCATCGCGCTCAACGCCGATTTAGGCGAGCGCGAACTGAACCGCCTTGCACGGCAGTTGCGGGACGAAGTCGCCCAGTTGCCCAAAGGATCGCCGCTCGTCTCGCTCTGGGGCGAACGCCGGGAAGAAGTATCGATCGAGGTTTCCGAAGAGTCGCTGCGCAGGTACGCGCTCACCTTTGATGACGTGGCCAACGCCGTCCGCGGCTCATCGCTCAATGTCGCCGCCGGACAAGTTCGCACGGAAACGGGCAACATCCAGGTCGCCGCCCGTTCGCTGGCGGATTCCGAGACCGAATTCGAGAGCATCATCGTTCGCCAGCAACCCGATGGCTCGGTCATCCGTATCAGCGACGTCGGTCGTGTCGTCGACGGCTTCGAGGATCGTAAAGAACGTCGCGAGTTGAATGGTAAGCCGTCTATTTCAATCGCCATCAGCGCGCCAGAGACCTTTAACGTCGTCGAGATGTCGAGGGCTGTGCGCGATTGGGTCGACAAGAAAAACAAAGAACTCGATGGCAAGGCAGAACTCGTCATCTGGTTCGATTCTTCGGACATCTATTATGGCAACATGAACCTCGTCACTGGCAACGCCATCGGCGGCCTTGTCCTTGTGATGATCTGCCTCATGTTATTCCTCCGGCCGGAAGTGGCGTTCTGGGTGACCATCGGGATCCCGATCGCACTGGCTGGCGCGTTCATCTTCATGCCGCTCGTTGGCGTCAGCCTGAACTTCCTGTCTCTTTTTGGCTTCTTGCTGGTCATCGGCATTGTTGTCGACGACGCTATCGTTGTCGGCGAGAACATCCACAATTTTACAGAAAAGGGCGAAGGAGGCGGGGGCGTCAACACGGCGATCCTGGCAACGCAGCTTGTATCGAAGCCCGTCTTCTTTGCGGTGCTGACAACGATTATCGCGTTCCTGCCATGGTTGTTCATTTCGGGCGGAACATCGCAGTTTACCAAGCACATTACGCTAACGGTTGTCTTTGCCCTGATCTTCTCGCTCATCGAATCGTTCTTCATCCTTCCAGCGCACCTGTCGCACTTGAAGAAACAAAACCGCGATAGTCTGTTTTTCCGGCTCCAGCGAACGTTCTCCGATGGTCTCGTCAATTTCAGCGAGCAAAGGGTCCGCCCCATCGCCAAATTTGCCCTGCGCTTCCGGTATTTTACGGTAGCATTCTTCCTTGGCCTGTTCGGGATTGCTGTAGGGCTTCTGGCGCAGGGCTGGATCGCCTTCAAATTTCAGCCAGAAGTTCAGGGCACGTTCATCTCGCTCAACGTGCGCCTTGCCGAGGGTTCGCCCTTTGCGCGCAGCCTTGAGATCTTTGACGATGTCGAATCGGCTGCTGCGCGGCTCAAGACGAAGCTGGGAAAGGTGGAGGATGAAGATTACGTCAAATCGGTGTTTATCCGCGCCTCTGAAGGCAGCGTAGTCTCCTACATGACGATCGTCGAAGCGGATGTGCGCAAGGAGTCTACTGAAGACGTTGCCGAGATGTTCCGGGCGGAACTGGGCGACATTCCGGACGCAGAGGAAATCAACATCGGCTTTACCGTGAACAATAGCGGCCCCGATCTCGCGTTCGGCGTCGAGTCGGACGATCTGGAATCATTGCGTCTCGCGACGGTCGATATTCAGACTTTCCTCGCATCGCTGCCCGGCGTTTACGACGTCCGCAATAACCTGCAATCGGCGACGCCGGAATTGCAGATTGAACTAAAGCCAGGCGCGGAGCGCTTCGGGCTGACGCTCGGCGAGGTAACCCGCCAGGTGCGGCAGGCTTTCTACGGCGAGGAGGTTCAGCGCCTGCCGCGGGCAGGCCAGGACGTTCAAGTGTTCGTGCGCTATCCAGCGTCCGACCGCGAAACGCTCACGACCATCGACACGATGCGCGTTCGCACCGCTGATGGACGCGAGGTCCCCCTCACCTCCGTTGCTGACGCCAAATTCGCGCCGAGCTTCAAGCGCATTGATCGGCGAGACCGTCAACGGTCGGCGCGGATCACCGCCGAACTCGTCGAAGGCGTCGACCGGGCCGCCATCATGAAGAGCTTCCGAGAAGAGTTTGTCCCCGAATGGCGCGCCCGCCACCCCGACGCCGCGCTGGCTCAACGAGGCGACGCGGAGGAGCAGGCCGAGTTCATGGGGCAGTTCCTCGGACTCTATCTTGTCGCCTTCGTCGCCATGTACATGGTTATTGCAATCGCTTTCGGATCGTACTGGCAACCCATCCTCGTACTTTCGGCGATACCGTTTGGTTTCATGGGTGCGGCGTTCGGCCATTTCGCGCTCGGGCTCGATTTCGCACTGTTCTCGTTCTTTGGCGTGGGCGCCGCCGCTGGCGTCGTGATCAACGACAATCTCGTGCTGATTGATTACGTGAACCGTCTGCGAGCGAAAGGCGAAGGCGCGTTTGCGGCGCTGGTGCGCGGATCGGTTGATCGGTTCCGCCCGATCATCCTGACATCCGTGACGACATTTCTTGGCCTCTTGCCGATTATGTTTGAGCGCTCGACCGACGCCCAGTTCCTGATGCCGACTGTCGTAGCGCTAGCGTGGGGCGTCTTCTTCGCGCTGTTCGTGACGCTGTTCTTCGTACCGGCGATGTATGCCGTCGGCACCGACGTCGCGCGCTTCTACCGCTGGGCGTGGACCGGCGAGAAACAACCAGCCTTTGGTCGGGGCCAGTCGCTCGAGAGCGATTTCGGGACAGGCGAAAGCACCTCGTTCCCAGCGGTCGGGGCGCGCCCCCTGCCGTCCTTCGTCAAACCGGCGGAGTAACGGGCGGCCGCGGCGTTAACCTTTGGTTAAGGAATCGCGCGCAGCATATCAAAGTCTTCTTCCCAAGGAGACACCCCACCATACCCCACGATAGTGAGTAGCGGCCGCGTTTCCCCAAGACGCGGCCGTCTCGCTTTTCAGCCGCGGCCGGCATTTTTCCGAGCCAAACCGGTAGATTCCCATGTTTCACTTTGGTATACCGCGCCTCCTAAGAGCATTCCCCGATAGCTCAGTTGGTAGAGCATTCGACTGTTAATCGAATGGTCGCTGGTTCGAGTCCAGCTCGGGGAGCCAATAAGCAGTTGAAATTTGAAAAGATTTTATAACCAACTGAGCGGTACGGAACCTTCCCGACTACGCCGTGCTACCACCGTGCTACCAAATCGCTAGCCGCACCGCGCTGAAACGCCCCATGTTTGAATCTTCCCACGCCGAAAATGGAACGCAGCGGCGCTCGCGTATGCGCTTCAACACCATTCGTGATTACGTTGATTGGTGACTTCGTTATCAAGCGCCTGATAGGCGGATCGAACCGCTATCCGATCATCATTGATCAACCATCGACCTTGTTGCTGCCACTCTAAGCGTTCCACCGCTTTTGCCGCCTGAGGTGCCCCCCCCGTTGGGTCCCGAGGTCATTGGGAGAGTCCGCTGGTTGAATAGCTCAAGGTGTTCTGGTTGGTGAGCGCGCCGGGCACGGAGCCATCCCAAAGCTCAGGCGCTTTGCGCGCGGCTGTCGGCGTGAGACCGCGCAAGGCTGAGTGCGGCCTGACGGTATTGTAGTCGTATCGCCATCTCGCGAGTTTCCGCTTGGCGTCGGCGAGGCTGTCGAAGGCTTCCTCGTTGAGAAGCTCGGCCTAAGACACCACGCGCTACCGCTATGACGCCGCACGTCAGTTGACCGGCATTGTCGGCCCCGACCCCGATGGCGCGGGCGCCTTGAAGCACCGGGCGGTTCGCCTCAGCTACAGCCCGTTGGGCCAGCCGATGCTGACCGAGCAGGGAACGGTGAACAGCCAGTCCGACGCGGACTGGGGCGGGTTCGCCGCGCTCGCCAAACAGGAATCGCTCTACGACGTGCACGGACGGCCGCGTTTGGTGCGCGTGTTTGACGGCGCCGCCGTCGCTTCGCTGTCAATCGGCGTTCAAAACTGACCCCTTATCGGCGCGCAATATTGACCCCTTT
>CAZSBU010000154.1:0-6710 GCA_964605055.1 uncultured Caulobacterales bacterium
GGCGATCTGACCGACGCCAAAATAGAGGGCTTCCGGGTGGCTGAAATAAAGCCCTGATACCGACGCCGGCGGGTTCATGGCGAAGCTTTCAGTGAGCGCCATGCCGGCGTTCTCTTCCGCCGACAGCAACTTGAAGATGGTCGCTTTTTCAGTGTGGTCGGGCTGCGCCGGATAACCGGGGGCCGGGCGAATGCCGCGATATTTTTCAGCAATCATGTCGTCTACGGACAAACTCTCATCCGGAGCGTATGCCCATAATTCGCGTCGCACCATCGCGTGCAGCCGCTCGGCGAACGCCTCGGCAAGTCGGTCAGCGAGAGCTTTAGCCATGATGGCGGCGTAATTGTCGTTGGCGTCGTCGAATGACGCCGCCAAAGCCTCCTCGCCGATGCCCGCCGTCACCGCGAATGCGCCGATGTAGTCCGCTTTGCCTGATCCCGCCGGCGCGACGAAATCCGAGAGGCAATAATTTGGCGCGCCGTTCTCGCGTTTGCCCATCTGCTGACGCAGGCAATGCAGCGTTGCAAGCGATTGACGCCGTTCTTCATCCTTGTAAAGAACGATATCATCGCCCTCGGCGCTTGCCGGCCAGAAACCGCACACCGCATTAGCGATCAGGAGTTTTTCTTCGACGATGCGCTTGAGCATCTTCTGCGCATCGCTCCAGAGAGCGCGAGCGGACTCGCCAACAATGTCATCTTCCAAAATCTGCGGATAGCGACCCGCGAGCTCCCACGCCGAAAAGAACGGCGTCCAGTCGATGTACTGGGCAAGCGTTGCAAGGTCGAAATTCTTGAACGTCCGCACGCCAAGGAAGGTAGGTTGCGCCGGCGTATAGCCGGACCAATCGATCCTCGGAGCGTTCTCGCGCGCCTTGGCGAGCGGCAGCCGAACGGACCGATCGCGCCCCGCCGCGTGCTGGATGCGCAGGCGCTCATATTCGGCGTTTGTCTCCGCAAGAAAATCGGGGCGGCGCGCCTCGGAAACGAGCGTCCCCGCAACGCCAACCGCACGGCTCGCGTCCGTCACATAGACAACGCCATGATCGTAGTTGGGCGCGATCTTCACCGCGGTATGGGCGCGGCTTGTCGTTGCGCCGCCGATGAGCAGCGGCACCGTGAAGCCCTGACGTTTCATTTCAGCCGCGACGAAACGCATCTCGTCAAGGCTCGGCGTAATCAGGCCTGACAGCCCGATCATGTCGACGCCGTGCTTTTTCGCCTCGGCGAGAATGCGATCAGCGGGAACCATGACGCCGAGATCAATCACTTCATAGTTGTTACACTGAAGGACAACGCCAACAATATTCTTGCCGATGTCATGAACGTCGCCTTTCACTGTCGCCATCAGAATCTTGCCGTTGGCCTTGCCTTGCTCAAGACCTTGCTCAGCTTTTTCCTTTTCCATGAAGGGCGTCAAATAAGCGACCGCCTGTTTCATCACGCGCGCCGACTTGACCACCTGGGGCAGGAACATCTTGCCCGCACCGAACAGGTCGCCAACGACGTTCATGCCGTCCATCAGCGGACCTTCGATGACGTGAAGGGGGCGGCCAAGCTTTGTGCGCGCCTCCTCTGCATCTTCGACGATAAACTCGTTTATCCCCTTGATGAGGGCGTGCTTTAGGCGTTCCTCGACCGGTCGCTCGCGCCACGCAAGATCGATCTCGGTCTTCCGTCCGGCCCCGCCGCGATAGCGTTCGGCAACCGTCAGCAGGCGCTCTGTTCCATCCTCGCGCCGGTTGAGGATGACGTCTTCGACAGGCTCGCGCAGTTCGGCGGGGATCTCGTCATAGATCGCAAGTTGACCCGCATTGACGATTCCCATGTCCATGCCGGCGGAAATGGCGTGATAGAGGAAAACCGAGTGCATCGCCTCGCGCACCGGTTCGTTGCCCCGGAACGAAAAGGAAATGTTCGATACGCCGCCCGAAACTTTCGCACCGGGCAGATTTTCCTTGATCCAGCGGGTCGCGTCGATGAAATCGACCGCGTAATTATTGTGCTCCTCGATGCCGGTCGCGACAGCGAAAATGTTTGGATCGAAGATGATGTCGTCAGCGGGGAAACCGATTTTCTCCGTCAACGCACGATACGACCGTTCACATATTTCTATCTTGCGCGCGGCTGTGTCGGCCTGGCCTTTTTCGTCGAAAGCCATTACGACCGCCGCCGCGCCATAACGCATAATCTTGCGCGCCGCCGCGAGGAACGCGTCTTCGCCTTCCTTCAGCGAGATTGAATTGACAATCGCCTTGCCTTGAACGTTCTTCAGCCCCTCCTCGATCACCTCCCATTTGGAGCTGTCGATCATGACCGGCACGCGTGCGATATCTGGTTCCGACGCGATCAGACGCAGGAACGTGCGCATCGCGCCAACGCCGTCGAGCATGCCCTCGTCCATGTTGACGTCGATGACCTGCGCGCCGTTTTCGACCTGCTGGCGCGCCACCGCGAGCGCGGCTTCGTAGTCCCCGTCCTTGATGAGATTGCGAAACTTCGCCGAGCCGGTGACGTTTGTCCGCTCGCCAATATTTATGAATGAAGGGCGGGTCATGCGGCGGTCGATGTCAATTTTGGACGTACGCCGAGCATATGGCAAAGCGCGTAGACAAGGTCGTCGCGATTGAGCGTATAAAAGTGGAAGTGCTTTACGCCTTGTTCGGCAAGATCAAAGCATTGTTCAGCGGCGACCGTCGCAGCGATCAACTGCCGCGTTGCCGGGTCCTCGTCAAGGTTCTGGAACAGTTTCACCAACCGGCCAGGGATCGTCGCCCCGCACATGTCGGCCATGCGGCGCAAGCCTGCGAAATTTGTGATCGGCATCAAGCCTGGAACGATCGGGATGGTCACGCCGGCGGCGCGCGCGCGATCAAGATAACGAAAAAAGACGGAATTATCGTAGAAAAACTGCGTCACGCCGCGCGTCGCGCCAGCGTCGATCTTGCGTTTGAGCATGTCGATATCAGCGGCGAGAGATGGGCTGTCCGGGTGTTTTTCGGGGTAACAACCGACCGACACTTCAAACGGCGCGATGGCCCGCGCGCCGGCGGCGAGTTCGGCAGCATTGGCGTAGCCGCCCGGATGAGGAACGTAGGCTTGCCCAACGCCACCCGGAGGATCGCCGCGCAGCGCCACGATATGCTTGACGCCTGCGGCCCAATAGCTGCGCAATACGTCATCGACTTCCGCGCGCGTGGCCGCCACGCAAGTGAGGTGCGCCGCGACTTTCAGATCTGTCTCCTGAACGATGCGCGAAACGGTTTCATGGGTGCGCTCGCGCGTCGAGCCGCCTGCGCCATAGGTGACGGAGACGAAATCTGGCCCGAGCGGCGCAAGCTTTTCGACGGCCGCCCACAGCTTTTCCTGAGTCTGGGGCGTCTTCGGTGGAAAGAATTCGAAGGAAATGCTGAGGTCTGACAATGCAATCACTTTCCAGCTAGCACGCGGCGAGGCGCGTATTCAGTTTACGGACGGACTGAGGCGCAACGCACAGCCAGATTTTCACTGTCAGCGAAGCGCGATCTGCGGCGGCGGACGGCAGCGAATGCGTTTCGACGAGATCGAGCCCGCACGCTGCGCACCAGTTCGCGACTTCCTCATCGGGAAAACCGAGCCGCCGATGGGCGTGCGCCTCGCGCAGGAATTCCAGTTCGTGCGGCGCGAAGTCGGAAATGATAAGACGGCCGCCTGGTCTCAAAAGCCTCGCAGCCTCCGCGACCGCCGCGCTAGGCTCGGCGAGGAAATGCAAGACTTGATGAATGCAAACGAGATCGGCGGCGCCATTCTCGATCGGCAACGCAAAAAGATCGCCATGGCGGACCTGCGCATGGCCGACCCCGGCGCTATCGAGATTGGCCCGCGCCACCGAGAGCATCTCGCGCGACAGATCGAACCCGACGCCTTCCTCATACCGGTCCGAGAAAAGCGTCAGCATTCGGCCGGTGCCAGTGCCGATATCGAGGAACAACTCGATCGGCGCGTCGCCGACGAGAGCGCGCATCCGTTCTTCGATTGCCGCTTCCTCGATATGCAGGCCCCGAACAGTGTCCCAGTCGGCGGCGTTGTCCTTGAAATAGGCGGCGGCGACCGCCGCCCGCGCTTGCCGGCTCTGGTCGAACCGGTCGCGATCGCGAACCATCAGCCTGTCGCCTGACCGCGCGAGCGCATCGATCGCCGACAGGATCGGCGCCCGATCCGCGCCCCCGAGGGTCGCGCGGTAGAACATCCAGGCGCCTTCCCGGTGCCGCTCAACGAGGCCCGCATCGGCGAGTATCTTAAGATGCCGGCTGACGCGCGGCTGGCTTTGGCCGAGGATCTGGGTGATCTCGCTGACGGTGAGTTCGCCGCGACGCAGCAACGCCATGATGCGGAGGCGAGACTCTTCCCCAACCGCCTTGAATGCATTCAATACCGTATCAAATGTCATCGAGCATCCTGGCGGCGTGACCTTGGTGGGCAAAGACTCAAGACATAAACATATCCTTATATGACAATCAAGAATAGTGTATCGTTGTCGCGACAGGAACGAGCGGATAGGCAACACGCTGGTCAAAATACCGTCAGGGCGCTTCTGAAGACCGGGAAAGCGCCTTATTAAGCGTAAATTCTAGGCGACCTCCGACGCTCCAATTCCCCGATAGCATCAGGTTACGGCATGCCCGATTACATCACGCGAAAATCGCTGCCTCGTTCCGCCTCGCTCCCACGAACGCGCGGGCGCACCATCACTGCGGCGATCGCATGGGCTGTGAGCCTCGTCGCCTCGGCGGCGGTTTGCGCGCAGGAATCACCGCTCGATCCAGACGTCAGCGCCAGCGAGGTCGACGTCGCGTCGGCAATCACAGCGGCGACCGCCGGCGACAGCAGCGCAGCACGCGAGATTGATCCTTGGGAAGGGTTCAATCGCAATATGTTTGCGATCCACACCTTTCTCGACGACAATTTGCTCGCACCGGGCGCACGGGCTTACCGGGCGACAACTCCGAAGCAGGGACGGCGCGGCATCCGGCGCTTGCTGGCGAATGCGCGCACGCCGGGCATACTCGTCAACGATCTGTTGCAGGGCGAATTCAGGCGCGCAGGCGTGACGTTCTCGCGTTTCGTCGTGAACTCCACATTGGGCGCGGGCGGCTTTGCCGATCCAGCGGGCAATCTCGGGATGCCGGGACATCGCGAAGACTTTGGCCAGACGCTCGCCGTATGGGGCGTCGGGCAGGGCCCTTACCTCGTCGTGCCGCTTCTCGGGCCGACCACTATCCGCGACGGATTCGGCACAGGCGTTCAGCTGGCGCTGGACCCCTCGCTCTATATCCGAACGCCTCCGGCGAACTACGCGCGCATCGTGCGGGCTGGCGCGGCGGGCCTGTCAGCGCGCGAGGGTGTCCTCGACCCGCTCGACGACATCAGGTCGAAGTCACTCGATTATTACGCCTCGTTGCGCAGCTTCTATCTGCAGTCTAGGGCGCGCGAGATCGCGAACGACCGCGAAAGTTTTGACGACTTGCCCGATATCGAGGACTTCGAGGAATTCGACGAAATCGAATGACGAAGACGCAAGGAGCGCTGGCATGACCAACACCGCCCGTTTTCGGGGAGCCCCGCGCCTCACGCGCCGAGGCGTCGTCGCAAGCGCCGCGCTGGCGCTGGCGATGGCGAGCGTTGCGCGAGCAGACCAGCCGGCGGAAGCGTTCGTCGGGCGCGTGCTGGAAGAGGCGAACGCCGCGCTCGGCGCCGTTTCCGAAGGCGAGCGGAGCGACGCCATCGAACGCCTCGTCGACGCCTATGCCGACCTCGACCGCACGGCGGTTTTCGCGCTCGGCCAGTATGCGCGGCAGCTGACAGCCGAACAGCGGCAGGCCTACCTGCCCCTCTTTCGGCGCTACGCGACAACCATCTATCAAAGCATCCTTGCAGACTATCAGGGAGAGCAGCTTGAAGTCGCCGGAAGCGTGGACCGCTCAGCGCGCGATATCATCGTCAACAGCCGCATCGTCAACGCCGCCGCTGGCAGCCCGCTGGCGAACGTCACGATCCACTGGCGCGTCTACCGATCGCCATCGGGGGAACAGGCGATCATCGACGCCGGCGCGGACGGCGTGTGGCTCGCCATCGAACAGCAAAGCCAGTTCAAATCCGTCATTGCGAACAATGGCGGCGGCGCGCGCGGGATAGATGCGCTGATTGCGGATTTGAAGACGAAGGTCGGCGGTTAGGTACAAAACAATCCAGACCAGCCGACATCTCACATCGGCGCAGTTGACATCTACCGACAGCATCAAGACGAGGATTAAGAACGAAAAAGCCGGCCCCAAGGGGCCGGCTTCGGTTTTTATTCGACTGACGGCAAACTAGAACTTTATATTTGCGCCGAGGTAGAAGAACCGACCGCGCGGACCGGCCGGGCGCGAGAGTTGGCCGATGTATACCTCGGTGTCAAAGGCGTTGTTGATGCCGCCGTAGAACTCGACATCGTCATTGAAGTTATAAGACACTGAGAAGTCGTTGACGATCGATCCGCCGGTGAACGGGATGTTCACGAAGTCTGGATTGTTGATCAGGTCTTCCGGTTCGACGCCCGGTACGAGTTGCGTCGATTCATAACGACCGCGCCAGCCGAGCGTCCAATCAGCGATCGTCCAGTCGGCGTTGAGGTTCACGATCCAGGCTGGGTTACCAATGGTCCGGAAGACGTCCGTGATTTCCGGGTCG
>CAZSBU010000155.1:0-6689 GCA_964605055.1 uncultured Caulobacterales bacterium
CGCGACGTGCTGCGCGCGCAGTCAGACGTCGCGTCGGCGGACGCCGCCGCCGATCCCCGCCTCGCCGCATGCTTTCCGTGCGCCCCTTATTTCGGTCGCTTGCCTCACGGCTTGTTGTTTCGCGATCGGCACTGGCAGCTGAAGCCTACGCTGCCAGCGTGCGACGCCGATCACGCGCTCCACGGCGAATGTTGGGTGCGGCGCTGGGCGTTGCGCGATCAAACAGTGGAGCGAGCCGACATGCGCTATCGCCATCGCGGCGATGAACCCGGCGCGTTCCCGTTCGCCTATGAAGCAGCGCAGGCGGTCCGCGTCAGCGACGAGGGGCTGCACATCAACCTGACACTGACGAATTTCGGGGAGACGCCAATGCCCGCGGGCCTTGGGCTGCACCCATATTTCCACCGAACCCCAGACACGCGCGTGGCGTTTGCCGCGACCGAAATCTGGACGCCGCCGACAAACGAGAGCGCCGGCGCGTTGGGCCCGCTTCCGTCCGCGCTGGGCGCAGGGGCCGCCGCGCCGCTGCCGGGCGAGACGCTTGACCATTCATTCGTCAACTTTTCCGGCGAAGCCGTGATCGAGACAGTGGACCTCCGTATCGCACTGCATACGGACGCGCCGATCCTGCATGTCTATGCGCCCGCCGGCGCGCACTTCTTCTGCCTCGAGCCCATCACTCATCTGCCGGGAGATTTCGGGCACGACGTTCTCGAGGGGGGCCAGCAGCTAGGCCTGTCGCTGCGCATCCACGTGGCGGACAGGGTCGCTGAGGTATAGCATTATCCGTCGTTAGTTCTCCGCCGCCGCCACGGAGCATCGCCATGACCTACGCCTGTTTCACAATCGAGATCGCCGACAAGATCGCACATGTGCGCCTCAATCGGCCCGAAAAGATGAACTCGATGATCCCCGAGTTCTGGACCGAGTTCCCAGCCGCGATCGACGCCATCTCGGCGGCGGGCGAGGCGCGAGTAATTGTCATTTCTTCTGATGGCAAACACTTCACCGCTGGCATGGACATCTCGGTCTTCATGCAAGGAAGCCTCGACGCCGAGGGCGGCAATGCCCACGTCTCGGCTGAGGCTTTCCGCCACAAGGTGCGCGCCCTCCAGAATACCTTCACCTGCCTTGAGCGCGCCCGCCAGCCGGTGCTCGTCGCGGTTCAGGGCGGCGCAATCGGGGCCGGCGTCGATCTCGCGACCGCCGCCGACTGCCGCTATGCGAGCGAGGATGCGTTTTTCTGCGTGCAGGAAACCGCCATCGCCATGACTGCCGATGTGGGCACCTTCCCGCGTCTTGCGAAAGTCATCCCGGAGGGCTGGGCGCGCCAAATGGCGTATACGGCCGAACGCCTGCCCGCAGCCAAGGCGAAGGAAATCGGCCTCGTCAATGAGGTCTATCCAACGCATCAGGCGCTCCTCGACGGGGTGATGGGAATCGCGCGCCAGATCGCCGCCCATTCACCGCTCGCGGTCGCCGGGTGCAAGGCGCTGATAAATTATTCGCGTGATCACTCGACCCCTGACACACTCGACTACATCGCCCTGTGGAACGCCGCGATGCTGCGCCCCGACGACATCCGCGAGGCGTTCGGCGCACGGTCCGAACGTCGCGAGCCCTCGTTCGACGCCCTGCGCCCCGTCAAATCGGCGATCTGACCCCTCGCAATTGACAAAACGCCGTTAACGCCGCGTTGAGTGCGGCGCGCTAGTCTTTCTACTTAGGGCAGCGGGGGCAGGCGATGACAGCGTTTGACGTGTGTTCCGTGACGTTGCTTATCGCGACGCTGGCGCTGTTCTTAATTCGCTATCTGCGGACAGAACCGCCGGTGCTTCCCTATCTTGTGATCGCCAGCACCTGCGCGACAGTTAATTTCCTCAGCGATGCGGGCGCCGGATTTGAAGCGCTTATCTTGTTGATCGCGGCGTCTTTTTTGTTTCTAGGCTGCCTTCTGCGACCGGAAAGCAAGGCCGACCGGGCGCCGCTTCCTGGCCAGCGTTAACGCGCGGCTGCGGCGTTGGCGACCTTTCCCCCGACACCCGCTCGGCTGTAGTTTGTCGCCAATCGGTCGTTGCACGACGACCCTGACCCAAGACGACAAGAGGCGGCAGCTGGCGCATCATGGTTGAACTCACTCTCCCGAAGAATTCCCGCCTCACTGGCAAGGGGCGCGCACACCGCGCCGACCGCCGCGTCGCCAACGGCGCCGGCAAATACCGGACATTCAAAGTCTATCGCTACGATCCGGACGATGGCGAGAATCCGCGCGTCGATACCTACGAGATCGATGTTGGAAATATATCGATGGTTCTCGACGCGTTGTTGAAGATCAAGAACGATGTCGATCCGACCATTTCGTTCCGCCGGTCCTGCCGCGAAGGCGTGTGCGGATCGTGCGCCATGAATATCAACGGCGCCAACACGCTCGCTTGCACCAAAGGCATGGACGAATGCGGATCGGGCGACATTGCGATCTATCCATTGCCGCACCAGCCGGTAATCAAGGATCTCGTCACCGACCTGACAAACTTCTTCAGACAGCACGCCTATATCGAGCCTTTCCTTCAGGCGGACGACACGGGCAAAAAGACGGAGTTTCTTCAGTCTCCGGACGACCGCAAGAAGCTAGACGGGCTTTATGAATGCATTCTTTGCGCTTGCTGTTCGACATCGTGCCCTTCCTATTGGTGGAACGGCGACAAGGAAGGCGAAGAGGAATATCTCGGTCCGGCAGCGCTTCTCCAGGCTTACCGCTGGGTCGTCGACAGCCGCGATGAGGAACGCAACAAGCGCCTCGATAAAATCGAGGACGAGTTCAAACTCTATCGGTGTCACACGATCATGAATTGCGCGCAGGTCTGCCCCAAGGGTCTCAACCCCGCCGAGGCGATCGCCGAGCTTAAAAAAATGATGGTCAATCGCCCGGCGAAGTGAGCCTCGCCACGCGGCTTGCATGATGTCTTGATGGGCTTCAATTGAGCGGCGGCGCAGCTTAGCCTTCCCCGGTCATCGATCCGGGGAGATAAGTCATGGCGCATTCACCAGCATTTCGCGCGCTTCGGCGCGCACTCGTCGCCGCGCGCAACAGCGCCAAACCGACGCGGGCGGGCACATCGGTCAGCCGGCGCGAACTTTCGCGGCGCCGCTTTCTTGCCCTATCTGCGGCAGGCGCTGGACTGGGGCTTCTCGCCACTTCAGGGCGCGGGTTTGCAGCGCAGCCGGTTGCGGGTCCCGTCGCCATCATCGGCGCCGGACTTTCCGGGCTCAGCGCTGCGCTGCGCTTGAAAGATAACGGCGTCGAGGCGACTGTCTTCGAGGCGCGCAGTCGGGTTGGCGGACGAATAAGGTCCGTTCCGGCGCCTTTCGATGAGAAGCTGCCTATCGATCTCGGCGCCGCGTTCGTCAATTCAGACCATATGGAAATTCGCGGATTGTGTTCGCGCCTCAACGTTCCGCTCTTTGAGAACGCAACGGGATTTCAACCGGATACGCCGGTTTCGGCTTTCCTTTTCGACGGCGAGGTAACGTCGCCGGCTCGTCTTGCGGAAGCGCTCTCGCCGCTCGCCGCACAGATCGCGGCCGACGCGGCGCGCCTTGATGCTGATTGGGCAACGATGGGTCGCGCATTCGATGCATTGTCAGTGGCCGATTATCTTGATCGGCACGCTGCGCTTACGCCCAACCTTGTGATCCGCCTACTGATCGAAAAGGCTATCCGAACAGAATATGGGGTTGAGCTTGCAGAGAGCTCATGCCTTGAATTGCTCAGCATACTTCCTGCCGTCGACGGGCAAGAGGTCGATGTGCTCGGCTCAAGTGACGAAGCCTACATGATCGATGGTGGCACGAGCCGGCTGATCGCGGCGCTCGCGGCAAAGGTCGCTGATGAGATCATCATCAACGCCCCCGTTGCGGGCATGGCTGAGATCGCCGACGGCGTCGAAATCTCGCTCGCCAATGGCGACCGCCGCTCTTTTGCAGCAGTCATTGTCGCTGCGCCGATGACGCTTGTGCGCAACATGAAGATCGAAGCGGCGCTACCGGCGGCCTTCAGGCAATTTATTGCCGAGGCGCGCCTCGGCCGGAACGAGAAAATCATTGCCGGCTTTGACGGACGCCCCTGGCGCGACGCGAAACTTTTCACCGCAGAAGCCTGGAGCGACGGCCCCTTCGCAAGCGTCTGGGAGGACACGATCCGCGCTCCCGACAGCCCAACCGGGGCTCTTACGTTCTTCCACGGCGGATCGGAGGTCGACGGGGCGTTGCAGGGCAACAGGCGCAGAGCCGCGCGCCGTCGGATCGGGATACTGGATCAATTTGCGCCGGGCGCTCTCGCCGCCGCCCGGAATGACCCTGCGCGCACCTCATGGAGCCGCGACCCGTGGACGCGCGGCGCGTATTCATCGTTAGGACCGGGCCAATACACTTCGTTCGCAGACTTTTTCTGGGTTGAAGACGACGGCGGCGCGCCATTGAACGGGGCCGCATTTGGCAACATCCTTTTTGCGGGCGAGCACCTGTCTGACGCCCATTACGGTTATATGAACGGGGCCGCAGAGACGGGAAGAATGGCGGCGCAAGCGCTGCTGGCTGCACGCTAACGGCTTTAGCGTAGATATTCGGGCTTGCTTCATTTTCTATAATTCGATAATTATAGAAATATGGAAGCAGAAACAGCCGTTAGCGCCTTTTCAGCCCTCGCGCAGGAAACGCGTCTTGAATGCCTGCGAACGCTTGTGCGCGCGGGGCCGGGGGGCGTTTCCGCTGGCGAACTGGCCGTCCAACTCGGCGCGCCAGCGCCAACCATGTCGTTTCATTTGAAAGAACTCGCCCGCGCCAATCTCGTTGTCGCGCGACGGAACGGTCGCAGCGTGATCTACGCTGCAAATTACGGGGGCTTACGCGCGCTGGTTGGCTTTCTCCTCGCCGATTGTTGTCAGGGCGACCCGCGCCTGTGCGGCCCCTACATTGTCAAGGAGAGCGCCGCATGACGCGAAACATTCTCTTTCTCTGCACCGGCAATTCGGCCCGCTCCATCATGGCCGAAGCCTATATGAACGAGGCGGGGCGCGGGCATTGGCGCGCCTGGTCGGCAGGCTCGAAACCGACAGGCGCTCCGAACCCTCTCGCGATCGAAACGTTGTCGGCGGCGGGAATTCCAGCGACCGGCGGCGACGGGCCGCCCCGTTCCAAAAGCTGGGATGAATTTTCCCGCGCCGATGCGCCGCTCATGGATGTGATCGTCACTGTCTGTGACAATGCGGCGGGAGAGACGTGTCCGGTATGGCCGACCCGACCCGGGGCCTCGCCGCGCAAACTGCACTGGAGCTTCCCGGACCCGGCGGCAGCAGCCGGCGATCTAGGCGCCCGCCGGGCGGCGTTCGCACAGGTGTTTCATGACATCCGTAAGCGGATCGACGGCTTTTTAGAAAACGACTGACAAGCGCCGCCCGCCGCGCAGCGCTTGTTCAAGACGGCAGCGCCGGCGACGCCCTGAAATCTAACGCCACCATCTGTCCGACACCCGGAGCTATCCCTGATGCCGATTTTTGAACGCTATCTGTCGATCTGGGTCGCGCTCGCCATGGCGGGGGGCGTTCTTGTCTCCGTCATCTCGCCGGGCGCTGTGCAGACGCTTGCGCGGCTCGAATACGCCAATGTCAATTTCGCGGTCGCCTTGCTGATATGGGCGATGGTCTACCCCATGATGATCAACGTCGATCTCAAGAGCCTGCGGAACGTCGCCGCGAAACCGAAGGGCCTCGCTATTACGCTCGTAGTGAACTGGCTGATCAAGCCGTTCACCATGGCGTTTCTCGGAGTCGTGTTCTTTCGCCACATATTCGCGGGTCTGATCCCCTCCGCTGACGCAGAGCAATATATCGCCGGACTGATACTGCTCGGCGCGGCGCCGTGCACGGCGATGGTGTTCGTCTGGTCCCAACTGACGAAAGGCGATGCGACCTACACGCTCGCGCAGGTCACCGTGAACGATGCAATTCTCGTCCTTGCCTACGCGCCGCTCGTCGCCTTGCTGCTTGGCGTGACGGCTATCGCCGTCCCGTGGGAAACCCTTTTATTGTCGATCGCCCTCTATGTGGTGCTGCCGCTGATCGCTGGCGTCGCGACGCGCCAGGCGCTCAGCGCACAAGGCGGGACGCAGCGGATCGAGGCGTTTACGGGCCAGATCAAACCGTTCGCGATCATCGGCCTTCTCGCGACCATCGTCCTTCTGTTCGGGTTTCAGGGCGCCGAGATCATCCGATCGCCGCTCCTCATCGGCCTTATCGCGGTTCCGATCATCATCCAGTCGTACGCGATCTTTTTCCTCGCCTATGGCGCAGCCTGGGCATGGCGAGTGCCGTTTCCTGTCGCCGCGCCATGCGCGCTCATTGGCACGTCGAATTTCTTCGAACTCGCCGTGGCCGTTGCGATCAGCCTTTTTGGCCTCGGCTCCGGCGCGGCGTTGGCGACGGTTGTCGGCGTTCTCGTTGAGGTTCCGGTGATGCTTTCGCTCGTCGCCTTCGCGAATCGGACGGCGCATCGTTTCCCCGCAGGCGAGGCGGTCCGTTCATCAACTCAGGTGGCCTCAACTGATCTCGGCGGATGACGGCCCTGCACGGTCTCGTCTATAGCGCCCGGATGCCCGGTCCGCTCGCCAGATATCAGGAACTCGTCGCCTCCGG
>CAZSBU010000156.1:0-6684 GCA_964605055.1 uncultured Caulobacterales bacterium
TTTTCCGCGTTGACGACGACAAAATCGAGTTCAAGCCGCCGCCTCAGGCGCGGCAGCGCTTCGACAAGGGCGATGCGCCCTGATCTGCCAACGATGTCGCCAAATAGTGCGATGCGCAAAGCGGTTTAACCCCGGAACAAGACATTGTCGCCAAAGCGGGGCGTCTCGATCGCTCGCGCTTCGGTAACGATTAAATCAAGTTTCTCGTCTTGAGGGCTGGAAGGCAGCGCGTCAACTTCCTGCGCGGCGAAGCCAAAGCCGACGGCCAGAACCGGCCCCTGCCTGCGTAAGTCCGCCAGCGTGCGGTCGTAATAGCCGCCGCCATAGCCGAGCCGGTCGCCTTTCCGGGTAAAGGCCAGCAGCGGCGCGACAACGATATCGGGTCGGACCTGCTCAGCCGATTGGGCGGGCTGCATGACGCCCTTGGGCCCCTTGTCCAGTTGATCGCCCGGCGCATAGGCCCGGAAAGTCAGGATGCCCCGTCCGCGCGGCGTAACGGGCAATGCAATGCGCGCTCCGCGCTCCAGCAGGGCGGCGGCGACGGGTTCAGTATCCAGTTCGTCGCCAATTGGATGGTAAAGGGAGATAACGACCCCGGGCTCAATGGCGATCTGGGCGAGGAAATTGCGCGCGGCATGCTGTGGCGCATCGGATCGTGCTGCGTGCGCCTGACGCCGCACCGATTTCATCTTGAGGCGAAGGATTTCCTTTGCCGTCGAGATGGGAGCAATTGGCGGCAGCATGTCTTTTCGCTTTCCTTTCAAGCCGCGCCAGACTTCGCATGTAAGCGCGTAATGCGGAGATAAGCCCCGAGCCTGGTCATTTAAAGGCGGTCCTTGCGCCGGGGTCAGAACAATCCTTCGATGAAGCCGGCCTCGTTGACGCCAATCTTTTCGGCGGCAGGGTGTTTGGGCAGGCCCGGCATGGTCATCACATCGCCGCACAAGGCCACCACAAAACCCGCGCCGGCGGCAAGGCGCACGGCCCTGATCGGCGTGATGTGACCTTCTGGTGCGCCGAGGAGCGACGGATCGGCCGAGAGGCTCGATTGGGTCTTCGCCATGCATACAGGCAGCCCGCCGAAACCAAGCCGTTCGAACTTGGCGAGTTGGCGCTGCGCCCCAGCGTCAATCGCGATATCGCGCGCGCCGTAAATCCGCTGCGCGATCATGCGGATTTTCTCCTCCAGCGGCAGATTGAGCGGATAGAGCGGTTGAAACCGTCTGGCCGACGTATCTGCGATCCGGACGACCTCCTTTGCGAGGTCTTCCGCGCCCGCCGAACCATCTGACCAATGCGTGCAAAGGATGGCGCGCGCGCCTTTCCTCGCAACGAAGTTTTCAATTTCTGTAAGCTCACGTTCCGTATCAGTTCCAAACCGATTGATGGCGACGATCGCCGGAACGCCGAATTGCGCGATATTCTGAAGATGGCGGCCGAGATTGGCGCATCCCTCAACCATCGCGGACACATCTTCTTCGTGCAGGCGGTCGCGGGGAACGCCGCCATGCATCTTCAGGGATCGGACAGTCGCGACGACGACAACGACGCTTGGCGAGATCTCGCCCGCGCGGCACTTGATGTTAAAAAATTTCTCCGCCCCAAGATCAGCGCCGAAACCGGCCTCCGTCACAACGAACTCGCCGAGCCGCAAGGCGGCTTTCGTGGCGACGATCGAGTTGCACCCATGCGCGATATTGGCGAATGGGCCGCCATGGATGAGGGCCGGATTGTTCTCAAGCGTTTGCACGAGGTTGGGCTGGATCGCGTCCGTGAGAAGCGCTGTCATCGCCCCATCCGCTTTCAGGTCGCGCGCGGCAACGGGTTCGCCCTTCGCATTCCAGCCGACAATAATGTCGCCGATGCGGCGTTGCAGGTCTTTCAGGTCAGTCGCCAGGCACAAGATCGCCATGACCTCCGAGGCGACCGTGATGTCAAATCCGGTTTCGGCGACTGAACCGTTGGCGGGGCCGCCGAGGCCAGTGACGATCTGGCGCAATGCGCGGTCGTTCATGTCGAGCACGCGGCGCCATTCGAGGCGGCGCGGATCGATCTGCAACGCGTTGCCCCAGTGCAGGTGGTTGTCGAGCATCGCAGCGAGCAGGTTATGCGCCGCCGTGACTGCGTGGAAATCGCCGTTGAAATGCAGGTTGATGTCTTCCATCGGCGCCACCTGAGACAGCCCGCCTCCCGTCGCGCCGCCCTTGACGCCAAAACACGGACCGAGAGACGGCTCGCGCAAAGCGACAATCGTGCGTCGTCCAATCCGGTTCAGCGCATCGCCAAGGCCGATGGTCGTTGTGGTTTTTCCCTCGCCGGCGGGCGTCGGATTGATCGCGGTGACGAGGATGAGCCGGCCCTCGGGTCGCGCGGCGAGGCCGTTGATGAAGTCCTTGTCGAGTTTTGCCTTCAGCCGCCCATAAGGGATCACCGCATCGTCCAGCGCGCCGATTTGCGCCGCCACGTCTGCAATGGATGACAGGCGCGCCGCGCGCGCAATTTCGATATCTGATTTCAACTGGCTATCCCCTCAAAACGAAAAAATCCAACCTGCGCTGCTCCGTATACGCGCCGATCTTCGATGCGAAAGCCCGGCGCCTCTGCGGGCGCTTCGTTCTTGCCCTGCTCAACAACGGCCAGTGCGCCAGCGCCAAGCCATCCGCCGACGGCTAGCCCCGCAAGCGTAGGCGTGCACAGATCGCTTCCATAAGGCGGGTCGAGGAAAGCTAACGAGAAAGGCGGTCCGACCCCTGCGGGTTTGGGTCCGAGCGCCAATGCCGATCGGCGGTGCACGCGCGTTGCGCCAAAAAGACCCAACGCCTCGACATTGTCTCTGATGGCGCCGCGCGCGGCCGCGTCGGTCTCGACGAAGAGGCACCATTCCGCGCCGCGCGACATGGCCTCGAGGCCGAGCGCGCCCGAGCCGGCGAACAGGTCGATCACCCGCGCGCCTTCGAACGAAAAGCCTTCCCGATGAGCGAGGATGTTGAAAACCGCCTCGCGCGTCCGCTCGCCCGTAGGCCGCGTGTCGCGGCCTTTCGGGGCGACAAGCGTTCGGCCGCTGAAGGTTCCGCCGATGATGCGCATACGCTGCTCTTGTCTTGACGGCGCTTCATGGACAGGGCGCAGCGCCACTGAGTAGTATCGCGCCCGCCAATGTAAGCAATGGCGCCTGACATATTAGGAGAACTAAGCCTTGATCGACGCCGACCAGCGACTGCCGACCTCGCCGATTTCAGCTACGCCATCGCCCGAGGATTCCTCCCGCGCCGCCCGGATCGCGACCGATCGCCGGATCGATGGGCTGGTGGTCGGGCAGACTCTCCTTGGAATCGCAGCGCTCCTGATTTCCGGAGCCGCCCTATGGACCTCTTTCGTTCAGGCTGATGCAACTCAGAAGATGCAGGAGGCAAGCGTTCTCCCGGCGATCCAGCTTGATTTTACTATTGATGTTGCGGACGGCGTCACGAACGGCGCAGTCAGGGTCGAAAATGTCGGCGTCGGCCCAGCAACCATGCGGCGCTGGGCGCTCACCGTCAATGAGCAGCCAATGTCGGTCGCCGCGCTTGAGAGTGCGTTGCCAGAAGGAATGACAGTAACCGGCTTTTCACAAAGCTCGATGCAGAACCGCCTGCTGGCGCCCGGCGCGTCGTTCACGCCGATGGAAACATTTCTGAGCGGCGACTCTGACGCTTCCAAGGAAGCCTTTCTGGGCGCTGGCTCAGGCGGTTCGAACGCACTGGTTGAGGCGATCGTCTCGCGCGACCTCAGAATAGTCATGGAGCTTTGCTATTGTTCCGTATTCGATCGATGCTGGACCGCGACCCAGGAAGTCGGCAAAATGAACAGTCAGGCAATTATCGATCCCGAATGCGCGATGCGCTACAAGTCAGCCCCCTCCGTACCCTGAGCATCAGATGCTTTCCACTATGAAAAGCATATCCTTGCGCTAGTCTTCTGTGACAATCCTGCTACCGTCGAGGGCGCGATCGCGTGCTGCGCGCGCAGTTTCCTCGCGCGTACGGTCGGCTTTGCTGCGCCCGTGCTGAACGCGGTTTTCAGCAGCCTCTCGTTCTTTTTGAATGCGCGCCTTGGCCTTGCGAAAGCGGTTCAGATTGACGATGTCGGTCATATGCCGAGCGTCCGGCAGGCCGCATCGCCCAATTGTTCTCGCAATTGCTTGGACGGGACTTCTTCGACCGCGCCGCGGGCGAGACTCCCGAGCTGGAACGGTCCGTAGGCGGTGCGTATGAGGCGGTTCACCTTGAGCCCAAGGTGCTCCATGACTTTGCGTACTTCCCGGTTCTTGCCTTCGGAAAGAGACAGTGTGATCCAGACATTTCCGCCCTGTTCCTGATCGAGCGTCGCGCGGATCGACTTGTAGGCGACGCCGTCGATCTGAAGCCCCTCTTTCAAGCCGTCTAGCGTTTTCTGGTTGATTCTACCGAAGGCGCGCACCCGATACCGCCGCACCCACGCGTTCGCCGGCAGTTCGAGCTGCCGCGCGAGGCCCCCATCGTTTGTCAGAAGCAACAAACCTTCCGTAGTCAGATCAAGTCGCCCGATCGATACGACCCGCGGCAGCCTATCAGCCACGGCGTCGAAAACCGTTGGCCGCCCTTGCGGGTCCTTGTGCGTCGTAACAAGTCCCTCGGGCTTGTGGTAACGCCACAGGCGCAAGGGTTCCTTGGCGCCGACGCGCGTGCCGTCGACCCGGATGTCCATGCCGGGGCGAACCTTGAATGCGGGCGTCGTCAGGATCTGTCCGTCGACCGCTACGAGGCCCAGTTCGACAAGGCGCTCGGCTTCCCGGCGCGAGGCTATGCCTGCGCGCGCGAGGTATTTGGCGATGCGCTCGCCGTCACTGGCGCCCGCTTCTGCGTCCCCATCGGTGGTTGAAGCCATGACCTTATTCCTGAAGCAGACCGATTGGTCTCGGGCGCGCCATGCGGCCTTTCCTCGCGTCATATAGGGGGCGGGCGTTTAAAACTACAGACTGCGAGCGGTAGCGTTAACGCCTCCCGCCAATTAAAGCAGTCGCATGCCGGAACAATTGAGCGATCGCGACTTCATGCTTGCCGCCCTCGCCGAGGCGCGAAAGGCCGCAGAGGCCGGGGAGGCGCCGGTTGGGGCGGTGATCGTTTCCGCCGATGGGAACCTTCTCGCCGCGGCGGGCAATGCGCCGATCGCCGAGCATGATCCAACGGCGCACGCTGAAATCAGAGCGATCCGTCTGGCCGGCGCTCGGATCGGCAATTACAGGCTGATCGGCGCGAGCCTTTATGCGACGCTCGAGCCCTGCGCCATGTGCGCCGGGGCGATCAGCCTCGCCCGCATCAAACGGCTCGTGGTCGCCTCTTCCGATCCCAAGGGCGGCGCCGTCTGGCATGGGCCGAAATTTTTCGAACAACCGACCTGCCACTGGCGCCCGGAAATCGCGCAGGGTCCCTTCGCCGAGGAGGCCGCAACCCTGTTGCGAGACTTCTTCCGCGCCCGACGCGCAGATGCGCGGGCCTGAGATCTCCGTCCGTTAGCCGCGACCGTTTCAACGCCGCCTGCGCAGGACCCTTTAATCTTCGCTGGCCCGGGCGCTATCATAGGCCATCACGCAAGGGAGCGGTGCATGGATTTCGCTTATTCGCCACGATGCCAGGAATACCTGAAACGCGTCTCGGCCTTCATGGACGCGCATGTTTATGAGGGCGATGAGATCTATGAGCGCCAGCATGCCGCTTTCGGTCCATCCGATCGCTGGCGCGTGCCGCCCATCATTGACGACTTGAAAGAAAAGGCCCGCGCTGCTGGCCTGTGGAATATGTTTCATCCCGATCCCAAACACGGGCCGGGCCTTTCGAACGCAGATTATGCGCCGATCGCCGAACTGACGGGCCGCAGCCACATCGCGCCCGAGGTCTTCAACTGCGCCGCGCCCGACACCGGCAATATGGAAGTCTTGACGCGATACGGCACGGAAGCCCAGCAAGAGGAATGGCTGAAGCCGCTTCTGGCCGGTGAAATCCGCTCGGCGTTTCTCATGACCGAACCAGCCGTCGCCTCGTCTGACGCCACGAACATCGAGACCGATATCCGCCGCGACGGCGACCATTACGTCATCAACGGACGCAAATGGTGGTCGAGCGGCGCGGGCGACCCGCGGTGCAAGATTTTCATCGTCATGGGTAAGACCGACAAAAACGCCGAGCGTCACCTGCAGCAGTCGATGATCCTCGTGCCGGCGGACGCCAAGGGCGTGAAGATCCTCCGGCACCTGCCGGTGTTCGGCTATGACGACGCGCCCCATGGCCACATGGAAGTGGATCTCGAAAACGTCCGCGTACCAGCTTCAAACATGCTGCTTGGTGAAGGGCGCGGCTTCGAGATCGCACAAGGAAGGCTCGGACCCGGCCGGATTCACCACTGCATGCGGACGATCGGCGCGGCGGAAGTCGCGCTCGAAAAACTCGTCCGCCGCATCCTGACGCGGGAGGCGTTCGGCAAGCCGATCTACAAGCATTCGATCTGGGAGCAGCGCGTCGCCGAAGCGCGCATCGACATCGAAATGTCGAGGCTGCTGACGCTGAAAGCCGCATGGATGATGGACACCGTCGGCAACAAGGTGGCGCAGGGCGAGATCGCGATGATCAAGGTCGCCGCGCCGCGCATGGCGCTGAAAATCATCGACGA
>CAZSBU010000157.1:0-6629 GCA_964605055.1 uncultured Caulobacterales bacterium
GCAGCACGATCGGGCGGACGCGGTCGAGCGCGCGCCGGTTCGGCTCGTGGCGCTTCAGGCTGCTCCCCGGAGCAGGCGGCCGTGAGCAGGACGAGCAAAGAAACGGATGTTGAGCGGGCGATCATAAAAACCTCGAAGCTAAGCGTTTTTCTTGAAAATTGCGTATGCCGTAAGGGTGCTTAACACATTTCGCCGTGAGATCGAAAGTTTCGGGAGCACCCCTTGAACTGGGTCAGATCCGCGACCAATTCTCGATCGTCGGAGAGGCTTACGAGCTCTGTCGGCGAGCCGCTTAAGCGGCTGGAACCTTGCTTTGAAAAGGAGGAACTTCCATGCGTACTTTTGACCTAACACCACTTTATCGAAACACCGTTGGCTTCGATCGTGTGTTCGACCTTCTAGATACTGCCGGAAAAATCGAAGCGGGCGGCTACCCCCCTTATAATATCGAGCGCGTTGACGATGACCGCTACCGGATAACGGTCGCAGTTGCAGGCTTTTCAGAGAGCGATCTCGAGATTGAAGTTCACGAGAACAGCCTGAGAATTACCGGTGCGCGCCCGGAAAGCGATGAAAATCGCACTTTTTTGCATCAGGGAATTGCGGGCCGTTCTTTTGAACGGCGCTTTCAGATCGCCGAGCATGTCAGAATTGACGGCGCGACGCTATCTAATGGCCTGCTGAATATCGAACTGCGCCGAGAAATCCCCGAAGCCAAAAAGCCGCGTAAAATTGAAATCACACGGTCGGCTATCGGCTCAAATGTCAACGTGTTGAAGGGCGTGGACGTGGCCTAAGTATCGGTAACGCCGCTCTGGTTGGGGCGGTACTGTCGCCGGCGCTCGCAGCCGGCGACGTCGCCCAGGCAAACGCTCAGCCCTCAATTAATTTGCGCGCCGTTGCGTGGATTTCAGGATTGGCCGCGAGTATTGAGCCGCTGTGCAAAGGCTTCTCGCCGCCATCGATTTCCGTCACATATCCGCCCGCCTCCCGGACGAGTACAATACCGGCACCGACGTCCCAAGGGTTCAAATCACGCTCCCAGTACGCGTCGAAGCGGCCGGCCGCAACGAAGGCAAGGTCGAGCGCTGCTGATCCAAACCTGCGAACGCCTGCGGTTTCAGCCAGAACGCGGCCTGTTTCCTGTAACGCCGTCTCTCGGCCTGATCGGCCCTTGAATGGAAGTCCTGTTGCGAAAAGGCAATCTTCCAGACGCTTGCGTTGTGAGACCCTCAATCGCCGGTCGTTAAGCCAGCAGCCTTCGCCCTTCTCAGCCCAGAAAAGCTCGTTAGTGAGCGGATTATAAACGACGCCGGCGTAGGGTTGGCGATCGCGCTCGAGGCAGATCGAGATCGCGAATTGCGGAAGTCCATGCATAAAATTTGTTGTGCCGTCGAGCGGATCGACAATCCAGCGGTTAGAGTTGTCCGAGCCCTCAATCTCGCCGCGCTCTTCCATCAGGAAGCCATATTTTGGCCGACCTCTTGAAAGCTCCTCGTAGAGCGTCTGTTCGGCTTTTTGGTCGGCAGCGGTAACAAAATCAGCCGGTCCTTTTTTCGATGTCTGAAGCGCCTCCGCCTCACCAAAATCCCGTTGCAGCGCCCGGGCAGTTTTTCGGGCCGCCCCTATCATAACGGAAACAAGAGCTGAATACTGAGACATGGGATTGCGCCATATAGAACCAAATAGGTAGGGCGTGGGAACTGCCCACCGTTTTGAACCGGGTTTTCCTTACTCGAGGGTCGGTTAGATACGGGCACAGGATACCTGTACGCAATAGCGAAGGTTTAACTGTGCGCTGGTCCATTCCATTCGGTGCGACAGCTGCGCTAGTATTTCAGGGATTACGTGTCGGCGTCGCATCGCACGACATTTCTGACAATAGGACTGCCTTGAGATGATCCAAAAATGAGCGCGCCCGAGGCCATCGATTCTGACAAATTAATGACGGCCGCCATGCGACTGTTGACAGAAAACCCGCTCTTCAAGGTCGGCTCTGCGACCATTCGCGGAAATGATTACCGTGTATTTGAAAACGCGCCGCCGAGCCTCGCCGACCTCTTTGCGTACGGCGCCGGGCAGGGCGATAAGCCGTTTATCCTCTTCGAGGAAGAGGTTTGGACGTTTTCAAAAATCTGGTCCGACGCCTGCCGTCTCGCGCACGCGCTACGCGATGAGTTGGGCGTGCGTCAGGGGGACTGCGTCGGCCTTGCGATGCGAAACTATCCGGAATGGTGCGTCAGTTATATGGCGGTGATTTCGCTCGGCGCTGTCGTTGCGCCGTTGAATGCCTGGTGGAAAGGTGAGGAATTTCGATACAGCCTTTCCGATTGTCGCGCCCGTGTCGTCATCGCAGATAAGCGCCGCCTAGAATATATTGAGTCATTCCGGACGGAATTAGGTCTGAAAACGGTCGGTGCGCGTGATTCGTCTGCGCATGCAGACTATCGCCTCGAAGAGTTGATCGCCCGCTCAAAATCGGATGCTGCGCCCGAAGTGGCCATCGAGCCGGACGATGATTTCTGCATCGTTTATACGTCCGGCTCTACGGGCAATCCCAAGGGGGTGATCCTCACGCATCGAGGGGCGATCACAACACTGTTCTCGTGGGCTTTCGTGGCGTCTGCGCTCAAGGAAGCGAGAGGCGGGGTTTCGCTTTTTGGCGACAACCCTGGCATCCTGCTCGGCATCCCTCTCTTCCATGTCACGGGCTCTCATTCCATTTTTCTTCTGTCGTGGATGGTCGGCCGCCGTGTGGCGATGATGTACCGTTGGGATCCTTCGCTTGCAGTAGACCTAGTTAACCGACATCAGCTTACGAACTTTGTCGGGGTGCCAAGCCAGTCATTCGAAATGATCGACGCGGCCGGCGCGCGGGGCATGCCGAGCTTGATCGACATTGGTTCGGGCGGAGCCAAGCGACCGCCGGAGCACGTGCGTCGGCTGAAAGAAAAATTCGTCAACGCCAATCCATCGTCTGGCTACGGATTGTCGGAGACGAACGCTCTCGGCTGTGTGATTTCACTAGACGATTACGCGAAACGGCCGGATTCGACGGGCCGCCCAGTGCCGCCTTGTTGCGACATGAAAATTGTCGACGAGCATGGCGACGCACCGACGGGCGCGATCGGCGAAGTATGGATACGTTCGGCCGCAAATTTTCGGGGATATCTGAACCTGCCTGAAGAGACAGCACGCGCTCTGACTCCTGACGGGTGGTTCAAGACAGGTGATCTCGGTCGAATGGACGAGGAGGGTTTCCTCTACATTGTCGATCGCATAAAGGATCTCATCATCAGGGGCGGGGAAAACATTTCTTGCATAGAAGTGGAAAATCGCGCCTACGAGTACCCCGGAGTGGTCGAGGTGGCGGCGTTCTCAGTGCCTGATCCAGTGCTTGGAGAGCGGGTTGGCCTTGTAGTCTTCCCGAAAGAATCAAATCTCGACCTTCAAGCGCTGCGCGATTTTATGGCGGATGGCATGGCCGGGTTTAAGGTGCCCGAACGTATCTGGATGTCACCGCAGCCGCTGCCGCGTCTAGGTACTGCTAAATTCGATAAGCGAACAATCCGCATGGTTGCGCTCCGTCATCCAGCCGCTTGGAGCGCCTGAGGCGCGACGCGCCGCCGCGCCTTCGACCATGCTCGCAACTGCGTAATACCGTTGCGTGCAGGCAAACGCAGGCGTTTGATGCATTGGCACATTAAAGGAGTAGGCAATGAGCGACGTCGAGCATTTTCGTGCGGAAACACGCGCATGGCTGGAAGCGAACTGTCCGCCCGAGATGCGCGTTCCAATTCGCGGCGAGGACGAGATTTGCTGGGGTGGGCGGCGCTGGGAATTCACTTCCGAGGCGCAGAAGACCTGGCTAGATCGTATGGCGACCAAAGGCTGGACCGTCCCCGAGTGGCCTAAGGAATATGGAGGCGGCGGCCTATCGAAAGACGAGGGGCGCATTTTGAAAGAGGAAATGCGACGGTTAAAGGCGCGCTCGCCCTTGGAAAGCTTTGGCATCTGGATGCTTGGACCGGCGCTGCTGAAATATGGCACGCATGAGCAGAAAATGACGCACCTTCCGCCGATCGCCCGAGGCGAGATTCGCTGGTGCCAAGGGTATTCCGAGCCGAACGCCGGTTCCGATCTCGCATCCCTCCAGACGAAATGCGAAGACATGGGCGATCATTGGCTCGTTAACGGTCAGAAAATCTGGACGTCTTACGCTGATGAATCCGACTGGATTTTCTGTCTTGTGCGGACCGATTCCAAAGCGCCAAAACATCTTGGCATCAGCTTTCTGCTGTTCGATATGGCTAGCGAAGGCGTTTCGACGAAGCCGATCCGGTTGATCTCGGGCAAGTCGCCATTTTGCGAGACATTCTTTGACAACGTAAAGGTGCCCAAAGACGGCCGCATCGTTGGCGAAATCAACCGCGGCTGGGATGTCGCGAAGTACTTGCTCACGCATGAGCGCGAAATGATTGGCGCAGGCGGCGGCGGCCTGATGGGCGGACGCGGAATTGGTGAGGTGGCTGCACAGTCTATCGGTCTTGATGGTGGCCGGCTTGCCGATCCCATGCTTCGCGCCAAGATTGCGCAGGCTGAAATTGATGGGTGGTCTTTCCTTTTGACGATGGATCGGATGAAGGATGAAGCAAAGGCCGGGCAAGGCGTGGGGGCCAAGTCATCCATGCTCAAATATTACGGCACCGAGATGAACAAGCGCCGCGCCGAGCTGGCCATGGATAGCGGTGGCGCAGATATTCTGGAATGGGAAGGCGCTCGGTCCGAAGACGGAAAGATCGCTAAAGGATGGTTGCGCAGCAAGGCGAATTCCATCGAAGGCGGAACGTCCGAAGTTCAATTGAATATTATTGCGAAGCGAATCCTCGAACTCCCCGACGCCTGATCGCAGTCGCTGCGCACAAAAGGGAAGACACGGATAAATGGCCCTTGTCCTGACCGAAGAACAAAGCCTTCTTAAGGAATCCGCGCGCGGTTTTCTTGATGAAAAGGCTCCCGTTTCGGCGTTGCGGAAATTGCGGGACGATCGGAGCGAAGCCGGTTTTTCGCGTGAGCTCTGGCGCGAGATGGCGCAAATGGGCTGGACTGGTATCCTGGTAGACGAAGAGCATGGAGGCTCCGATTTCGGTTTTGTTGGAGCAGGCGTTATCGCCGAAGAGATGGGCAAAACCCTTACTGCCTCGCCGTTTCTTTCAACCTCTGTGCTCGCTGCAACGGCGTTGCGAAAGTTTGCCGGCGCATCATTAGGAGCTGAGCATTTGCCGCGAATAGCAAGCGGTGAAGTTATCATGGCGCTCGCGGTTGACGAGGGGCCTAAACATCGACCCGCGAAAATCGCTCTGCGCGCCGACAAGTCAGGGAATGGCTTCAAGCTTTCCGGTGACAAATCATTTGTCGCCGACGGGCACGTAGCAGATCAACTGCTTGTCGCTGCGCGCACGGCCGGGGCGCCCGGTGAACTTGATGGCCTGACGCTGTTCTTGGTCGATGCGAAGGCAAAAGGCGTCGCCACCGAACGCACGATGATGATCGACAGTCGCAATGCGGCGCGCATCACCTTTGAAAATGTCGACGTTACCGGCGCAGACGTCATTGGTGATGTAGATGGCGGCTATACGGCGATTGAAGGCGTTTTGTCGGCTGGACGAGCGGGGCTTGCAGCAGAAATGTCAGGCGCCGCTCAACAAGCTTTCGGTATGACGATTGATTACATAAAGCAGCGGCGTCAGTTTGGACAACCGATTGGGTCGTTTCAGGCATTGCAACATCGGGCTGCCCATCTCTATTCGGAAATTGAATTGATGAAGTCCGTTGTGCTGAAGGCGCTGCACGACCTTGATGAGAATTTTGGAATGGCTGGAATTACCTGTTCGCTCGCCAAGGCGAAAGCCGGGGAGGTTGCCAAGCTTGCGAGCCAAGAAGCCGTTCAGATGCATGGCGGTATCGGCATGACAGACGAGTATGATCTCGGTTTCTATATGAAGCGAATTCGGGTAGCCCAAGAAATGTTCGGTGACTTCGCCTACCATGCTGACCGGATCGCGACATTGCGCGGATACTAAGGAGAACGTAATGTTGATTGTCGAGCCATCGGACGTCAAAGGGCACGTCGGTGCGGAAACTGGCGTCTCGGATTGGGTTTTAATCGATCAAGATCGCATTAATCAATTTGCTGACGTTACCGGCGATCACCAATTTATCCATGTAAACCCGGAAGCAGCCAAGATGACGCCGTTCGGCGGCACGATCGCGCATGGGTTTTTGACGCTCTCAATGCTGTCGCAGCTGGCACAGGGCTCTGTAATCGTTCTTCAGGGCATCAAGATGGGCGTCAACTATGGCTTCGAGAAGGTTCGGTTCATCGCCCCAGTAAAGTCAGGTAAAAATATTCGCGCGCGTTTCACGCTGATGAGCGTCGACGAGAAATCGCCTGGCCAGTTCCAGTTCAAATATGCGTGCAAAGTTGAAATTGAAGGCGAGGACAAGCCCGCTCTCATGGCAGAATGGCTAACGCTTCAATTTGTTTGAAGGGCTAATCACATGACCATCCGGTATGACGGCAAGGTGGCAGTTGTTACGGGAGCGGGAAACGGCCTTGGCCGCAGCCA
>CAZSBU010000158.1:0-6628 GCA_964605055.1 uncultured Caulobacterales bacterium
GTGAATTTCCCGCTCCCCGATGATGCGCTTGCCGCTCGCCAGACGCAGGCGAGACTCGCTGAGGTGCGCGCGCTTCATTCGCGCATTGGCGCGCGCTATGGCGCGCGCAGCCGCGAAATGACAACTGTCAGCCGGGAAAAGGCCGAACTTGAGCGCGACCTCATGCAGGCGATCCGCGACCGCGCGACCTATTCGGCGGCGCGCGTCCAGGCGCTCGAAGCGTCTGCCGAGCAAATGAAAACCGAGGTCGCCGCCAAGCAGCGCACGCGCGAGACCTACAACCTGTTGCTGGAAAAGGTGGCGACAAGCCGCGAAACGTTCAATCTCGTCGCCTCGCGAACCTTGGAGGAATCCCTGCAATCACGGGTCGACGCCATCGACGCCATCCTGCTCTCCAGAGCGGTCCCGCCAGCTAATGCGACAACTCCTCCGCCGGCGGTTATCGTTTTCCTCGGCCTCGTCGCAGGAGCGCTTGTCGGAGCCAGCACAGCGGTCGCCGTGGAGCTGATTGAGGGTCGCACCCGGACAATTCAGGACATAAGGCGGATATTCCGCACGCCAATCCTCGTTGAAGTCGTCGCGCCGCAAAGACGACTGCAACGCCAATTAATGCGCCCTGCGTTACCCGGTCGACCGGCCGCGCCGCAACGTTTCCCTAACGCTCGTAGCAATCCGCACCTCGTTTCCATGCCCGGGAGCATGTCATCATGAACGTCGCCAATATGACACGCCTCGCAGCTATGCAGCGCGCGCGCGCCGAACGAGAGACGGCGGAATTGAACCCCGAGGACCGCACCGCGCGCCTTGAGGAAACCCTCGCGCGAATCAGTGCGCTCGAGGCATCTCTCGGCAGCGGCCGGCTAACGGAAGACGCGGTCGACCCTGCACAGCCGCCTGCACAGGCGACTTCCCCCGCTCCCAATCCGGAAGCGCCGCCTGCCGGGCGCATGCCGAAGGCGTTGATGGTCGCGCGCGCCCCCGGCTCTGCTGAAGCTGAACATTTCCGCGCGTTGCGAGCCCAATTGCTCACCGCCAAGGGCGGCGAACCGGTAAGGCTATTCGCCATCGCCTCTCATGCTTCCGGCGATGCGGCCGATTATGTCTCGATGAACCTCGCTGCGAGTTTTGCTCAATTGAATCGCCGAACGCTGATTATCGATGCGGATGTGCGCGCCGGGCGACTGGCCGCGCGGTTCGGTCTCGGCGACGCGCCGGGGCTATGCCACATGCTCGCCGGAGAACTTGAGTTCGCTGACGCCTGTCGGACGAGTATTATTGACGATCTCATGTTGCTGCCGTCAGGCGGCGGCGGTCCGGGCGCGGAGGAATTGCTTGCGGACGGCGGCATGCCTGAGATTCTCGCCATGGCGCGCGCCAGCTTCGACAACGTGATCGTACTCGCAGCGCCGTATGGTCCTACGGCTGACGGCCATTATGTCTGGGCTGCGGCGCGATCAGTGCTGGTCGTCGCGCGTCGTCACCATGATCGCCTTGAAGAGCTTCGCCGCCTCAACATTGCTCTGCGGCATGTGGGCGCTGAGGTCATCGGCGCGACGCTCCTCAAATAACGAGGACTATCAAAATGGACGCGCCGACAACTCTGGCTCGTCAGTTTGCCCCTCCCAGGGAAGGGCGAAATGCGCTTGTCGCCGCTGGCGTCATCGGCGCTGGATGGCTGGCGCTTTACGGCCCGGTATATTGGGAGTTTGCACTAGGTCCATGGCGGCGAGACGAGAACGCCCATGCGCCGATTATGCTGGCTTTGATCGCGGGCGCAGCGGTCGCCCGATTCCTCGATGGCGGCTTCGCCCTTAACCGTTCAGCTGCAAAGGCGGCTGCCGGCGCGCTCGCGCTGACGATCGGTCTCGGCGCCTATCTGATGGGCCGCGCAACCGACGCAACGCTCATCGTGTCAGCTTCGCAAGGACTTGTCGCCCTGGGACTGGCGATATTTTTTTTCGGCGTTGATGGCGCGAGACGGCTCTGGTTCCCGCTCCTTATGTTCAGCTATCTGATTATCTGGCCTGGCTGGGCGCTCGACGCCTTGACGTTACCACTGAAGATGTTCGTATCTCAGGCGACGGCTGAGGGGCTCTACGCAATCGGTATGCCGGTCGCCCATGCGGGGGCTGTCCTGACGGCGGGGCCGTACACGCTCCTCGTCGCCGATGCATGCAGCGGGCTCAATTCGCTGATTGCGCTAACCTCAGTCGGCGCAGTTTATCTTTATGTGGCGCGGCGATCTGACTGGCGGATCAATATGATCGTGCTGACTGCGCTCATCCCCATCGCCATCGCCGCCAATATCGGCCGGGTTTGCCTGCTCGTGGCGATCACTTATTACCTTGGCTACGATGCAGGACAGAGCTTCCTGCACGAGGGGGCGGGGTTCGTCATGTTTGCATTGGCGCTCGGCCTTGTGTTCGCGGTTGACGCCGTCGCGGCGGCGGTATTCGCCATGGCTACCGGGCGCGACGCGCGCAGCGCAGGCCGCGGAAAGCGTATCGCATGAGAGCCGGGCCGCTTCTTCTTCGCGCAACGATTGCGGCGGCGGCCATGACCCTGACGGCGCTGACCGGCGCGGTCGTGCGCCCGGTCGATGCGCCGCCGCCGGCTGCGCCTGATCTTTACGCAATGTTGCCGGACGGGTTCGCCGGATGGCGCCGTATCGGCGTGTCCGATTTGGTGCTGCCGGCAGAGGGCGCGCCGGGGCCCGGCGAGGCGGTCGCTTACACAGCGTATACTGATGATATTGGCCGCGTGGTGACGCTTGTCATTGCGTATGGACCGCCCGGCGGCGATCAGGTCCGGTTGCACCGGCCGGAGGTCTGTTACGTGGCCCAAGGGTTCGCCTTACGCGGACGAGCGACATCCGCCATCGATGCGGGCGGGCGCATGGCGCCGGTCGTGCATCTGGCGACGGAGCAGGGGGCGCGCCGCGAGGCAGTCAGCTATCTGCTGCGGCAAGGCGATGCCTTCACAACGAACGCGCGCTCTGGTTCGATCGCGTCCATCTTCGCCAAGGGTCGCGGCGACGGCGTATTGATCCGTGCGTCCAGCATTCACGGGAGCGGCGCCGAGCCCGGCGGCTATTTTGTCTCGCACGAACTTTTCCTCGCCGAGATGTCCGCCGCGCTGACGCCTGAGGCGCGCGAGACATTGCTCGGCGTCGCCGGTATATGACCGCCATGCGTTTCGGCGTTGTCATCGTCAATTATCAGTGCGCGTCCTTCGCCGTCGATGCGGCGCTGAGCGCGCTTGGCGATGGCGCCGCCGCAGCCGTCATCGTCGATAACGCGTCGCCGGACGGATCGGCGGCATTCATCGAGGCAATCCTGTCGGGCGAGACGGCGCATGCCCCTGACGCGCCGCGCGAGCCCATCGCCGGGCATGCGCCGCGTTTCGCCGACATTTCAGAACTTGCGCCTGGTGCGCTCTCGTTGATCCGCTCGGAGATAAATGACGGATTTGCGTCCGGCTGCGCCTTAGGCCTCAAGGCGTTGGCGGAGCGGGACGACATCGATGCGTTCGTGCTCCTCAATCCTGACGCGACGCTTGCCCAAGGGTCGTTAGACGCCTTCGCGGCGCGGCTTGCCGATGCGCGCGCCGGCTTGTGCGGGGCAAGCGTTGTCGCGTTTGAGCCGCCCCATGCGGCGCAAGCGTTCGGCGGCGCTGAACTCACTCGCTTCTTTCACCTCGGGCGCAATATCGGAGAGGGCGCGGCGTTCAGCGATGCGCCGCCCCGCGAACAGGTCGAGGAGCGCCTCGCTTATCCCATCGGGGCCGCGATGGCGCTCCGGCGGGACTACCTGATCCGCGCGGGCTATCCGGACGCCCGGTATTTTCTTTATTTTGAGGAACCCGACTGGACGCTCGCCGGGCGGCCGGATTTCTACCCCGCATGGGCGCCGGGGGCGGTTGCCTATCATCGCTACGGAGCGGCTTCAAAAAGCGAGCGAACAGAAGCTGGCGGGCCCTCGCGCCGGTCGCCGCTATCGGATTACCACATGGCGCGGTCGCGGCTTCTCTTTGCCTTAAAGTGGCGTCCCCTGACTGCCCCGCTCGTCGGCGTGGCGAGCCTTGCGCAGGCCGCGATCCGGGTTTTGCGGAGCCAACCTGACAATGCGGCGGCTGTCCTGCGGGGCGGGCTGCCGGGCGCGCCACGCCGCTTTCAGACCCGCCGCTGACGCCTGCGACCGTCGGCCCTTATTCCGCCATGCTTTTAAGCTTGGAATGCCGGGTGTCGGCGGGATATTCTTAACGGGTCAGCTAGTGCACCGGCGGGCGGTCTTCATGGGGTCGGGAGTGGTGAATATGAAACATCGTGTTATTTTGGCGGCGATCGCAGCGGGATTGCTCGCAGCATGCGCCACATCAACGCCTTACCAGCCGGCTAGCTCGCCGCGCTCTTATGGCTTCTCCGATCAGAAAATCGAGGAAAACCGCTACCGCCTGACATTCCGTGGCAATTCCTCTACGGACCGCGAGACGGTCGAGAATTTCCTGTTGTTCCGCGCCGCCGAACTGACCATCCAGAACGGCTATGACCATTTCATCGTGGTCGAGGGGGACACGGAGGCGCGGCGGTCATATTCGACGTCCGGGACGTCGGCGGGCTTCTTCGGTCCGGCCTATTTTGGCCGTTACGGTTATCCTTATGGCGGTTTCGGTTACGCCTTCCCGTATTACGCTTACGGTTTTGGCTGGGGCGCGCCGTTTGACTCTTATACGCGCGAGATTACGCGCTACTCAGCGATCGCTTTTATCGCCATGCATCGCGGACCGAAACCGGCGGACAATCCGCAAGCCTTCGACGCGCGCGATGTCGAGACGAATTTGCGTCAACTGATTGAGCGCGCGCCTTAAGCGCTGGCTCTTCAGACAGCGCGCAAGCGCGCGGGTTCGCTGATGAAGCTTTGGTCGTAGACGACGACAAAGCCGCGCGAGGTATGCCGCACGACAACGCCGCGCTGGCGTCCGACATGGATCGGCGAACCGACTGGCGGCTTGCGCGGCGCTTCAACCGATATGGCGTCGACCGATTGGTCGATCGCGCGCACGAATAGCGAGGCCCCGCTTTCAAGCCGGCAAACCATGCGTTGATCGCCTAGGGTATGCCGGGGCGTGGCGCGCCGGTCAGTTAGTCCCTGCCCGAAAGCCGGGTTTGATCTCAGCATCAACTGTTCGGTCAAAAGGGCCCGCCGACGCCGCGACAGGATGAACGACAACGCAAACCCGTCTGGATAGATCCGGGCGACGCGACCTTCGACGACGTCGAGCCCAGCCACATAGATGACGGCGGCGTCGCCCGTGACGGTGCGCGCATCAGATCTGACGGCGAGGTCGCCGGGCGAGATGTTGATCACTTTGCCGGCGTATTCGTCGATTCCATTAATGATGATGCGAGCGTCGGCGTCGATCGGAATGCGTCGAAAACGCCGGAGCTCGCTCGTCTGGGCATTCTTGATGAACACGCGCCAACCCTCTTGCAAGCAACACATGATTAGGCCCGCGTTTTTCAGTCTTCGTGAACAAAACGCGTAAAACTTTAGTCGTTCCACAGACCGCTCAGGCGACCGGATAGTTTACGGTCTCGTCGCGGCCGTTGTGTCTTCGTGGACAGTACTTGCAGGCGGCGTGCCGCGATGATCGCCCCACCGCCCCGGCGGGGGCTAAACTTTGTATGTAACGGCCCTTATCTCTAAATTTTGGTCAGTTCCGGCATCAGCGTGGAGGCGAGACAGGGCGGCATGGTGAAAATCTCAGGGGAGCTTTTGCAACGCGGCTGGCGCAAGGCGGATATAAAGCTGATGATCGACGGCGCGATGCATGTGCTGCGCTGGCGACGTGGTTTTTTTGTCGATCAAGTGTTTTTCGATGATCGGGAGGTTGCCCGCGCCGAAGGTCTTTTCTCGCGTGAGACTATTTTCGGGCTCGCGCCGCGCACCGATGCAGGCGAGGAAATTCGCCTTATTCTGTCGATCGACCCTCGGCCGGACTATGGCGATTGGACTGGCTCGCCGCGCATCTGGGGCGTGCGCCTCGAGACGGCCGAAGCCGTGCTGCTCGCCGTCGGCTCGTTCGGCCCGGACCGGATGGAGCCGTTCCGTCAGCTTTACGACCGGACCGTCAAGGCGTTGGGCCTCGCCGGGGCCGATCGCTGACAAGCGGCGTTGCGCCATTAGCGGCAATCTCAAATGGCGGGAAAATCCACTTTTGCGGCGCTTTCGGCATTGGAAGCGCGCACGGTTTCCCGTTAAGGGATTGAGAGCGCTGTTGAAAAGCGCCCGCCGAAGGGGAAATCCGGATGTCGTGGTGGTTTCAGATCAAGCTCTGGCAACGCGTCTTTGTCGGGCTCATCCTCGGCGTCGCCTTTGGCCTTGCCGTCTCCTTAACCATGGAGCCCGTTCCGGCCGAGGCGTTGCTCGCCAAGGTCAGGATCATCGGCGACATCTTCATCCGGCTCATCCGCATGATCGTCGTGCCGCTGATCTTCTTCACGCTCGTGGCCGGCATCTACGCCATGGGCGACCCGAAAAAGCTGGGCACGATCGGCATCAAGGCGTTGGTTCTCTACCTCGCGACGACCTTCTTCGCGAACCTCATGGGGCTCGGCATGGGGCTCCTT
>CAZSBU010000159.1:0-6518 GCA_964605055.1 uncultured Caulobacterales bacterium
GAGGCGGGCGGCCCGCCCGCGGGCACGGGCTGCGGCGGCTATGTCGTCGGTCAGACGGTGAAGCTCCTGAAAGAGCATCACCTGTTGGAAGAGACCGACGTCGTCATCTTCGACGTGCTGGGCGATGTCGTGTGCGGCGGGTTCGCTTCCCCTCTTCAGCATGCGGAACGGGCTGTCATCGTGACAGCCAATGATTTCGACTCAATCTTCGCCATGAACCGCATCATTGCGGCGATCCAGGCAAAAGCGAAAAATTATCCCGTGCGCCTTGCCGGCGTTATCGCCAATCGCAGCGCGGCAACGGACGAGATTGATCGCTTCGGCGCCGCGACTGGCCTGCAGCGCCTGGCGCACTTCCCGGACCTCGACGCAATTCGCCGGTCGCGCCTGAAGAAATGCACGCTGTTTGAAATGGGCGACACTCCCGAAATCGTCGCGGTGCAGAATGAATATCTCAAACTGGCGGCGACGCTTTGGGCCGGCACGCCGCCTCTCGACGCAAAGCCGATGAAAGACCGCGATATCTTCGATTTTCTGGGATTTGATTGATGACCTCGACGACATACCTCTCCCGCCGCAGCGAACTTGAGACCTATTTCGACCGCACGGCGTCAGACGCTTGGGCAAAGTTGACGTCAGACGCGCCCGTCAGCGGCATCCGCGCGACCGTGCGGGCCGGCCGGGATGAAATTCGCGCTACGCTGATGAGCTGGTTGCCCGCCAATCTTGAGGACGCGCGCCTTCTAGACGCCGGCTGCGGCGCGGGCCAGCTCTCCTTTGCCGCCGCCCGGCGCGGCGCAACCGTTACGGCGGTCGATCTCGCCGGCACGTTGCTTGAGCTTGCGCGGACGCGCGCGGCGGCCGAGGGTTTAGCTGGCGCGGTGGATTTTCGCGTCGGCGATATGTGCGACGCCGCCTTCGGTCAATTCGATCACGTCGTAGCGATGGACTCGCTCATTCATTATCGGGGCGGCGATATCACATCGGCGCTGGCGACTTTCGCTGAGCGCACCAGCCGTTCAATAGTCTTTACCTTTGCGCCGCGAACGCCTGCCCTGTCGCTAATGCATGCTGTGGGCAAGCTGTTTCCACGCGGCGACCGCGCACCTGCGATCGAGCCTTTGTCCGAAGCCGACCTGCGCCGGCGCATCGCCGCCGCGCCGGCCTTGCGCGCTTGGACGGTCGGCCGGACGGCTCGGGTCTCGAAGGGCTTTTACATCTCGCAAGCGATCGAGCTGGTGCGTCGATGAGCAAAGGGGCCGACATCGTCGCTGCTCTTTTCGCGGGCGTCAGCCGGCGGCTTCTGCCGTTCGCGGACGCGGCAAGCGACGACCTGCCCTTGCGCCGCCTCGTTCGCCTAGGACTTTTCCAGGTTTCGGTCGGTATGACGGCGGCGCTGCTCACCGGCGCGCTGAACCGGGTCATGATTATCGAACTTGCCGTCCCAGCGTTTCTAGTCGCTTTCATGGTCTCGCTACCGCTCGTCTTCGCGCCTCTGCGCGCCCTTATCGGACATAAATCAGATACGCATTACTCCGCCCTCGGATGGCGCCGTGGACCCTATATCTGGTTCGGTTCGCTGCTGCAGTTCGGCGGGCTGGCCATTATGCCATTCGCATTGCTCGTCTTGTCGGGCGACGTGCGCGGGGTTGAGCAAGGCGGATCGGTCGCAGCACTGATCGGTCAGGCAGGGGCAGCGCTCGCCTTCCTGCTTGTTGGCGCAGGAATGCATACGACGCAGACCGCCGGTCTTGCGCTCGCCACAGACATTTCTCCAACTGATGCGCGTCCGCGCGTCGTCGCCCTTCTCTATGTCATGCTGCTAATCGGTATGGGCGGTGGCGCCCTCGTTTTCGGATTTTTCCTCCGCGATTTCGAGCCGGTTAAACTCATTCAGGTCATTCAAGGGACGGCTATCGCAGCAATTGCGCTCAACCTCATCGCGCTCTGGAAACAGGAGCCGCGCAACGCCGCAGTGATGCGCGCAGATGCGCCGCGCCATTCATTCCGAGAGGCATGGGCAGCTTTTACGGCAGCGCCTGGCTCGCGCCGTCTTCTAGTGGCGGTAGGCCTCGGTTCAGCCGGTTTCGGCATGCAGGAGGTATTGCTTGAGCCTTATGGCGGAGAAATCCTTTCCCTGACGGTGAGCGAAACAACCGCCCTGACCGCGCTTTTCGCAGGCGGCACACTTGGCGGTCTTGCCCTCGCAGCAAGGAGGCTGTCACGCGGCGCTGAGCCGCATCGCCTCGCTGCGTTCGGCGCGCTTGTCGGCGTATTCGCCTTTTCAGCCGTCCTATTCGCCGATCCGCTTGGCGCGCCAATGTTGTTCCGCTTCGGCGTCGTCGGCATCGGCTTTGGTGGCGGGCTTTTTGCCGTCGGTACGCTGACTGCCGCCATGGCGCTTGCCGCACTGCGTGATTCCGGTCTTGCGCTTGGCGCCTGGGGCGCAGTTCAAGCGACTGCTACCGGCCTTGCGATTGCTGTCGGGGGAGGCTTGCGCGACGTCGTTCAACACGTCGCCGCGACAGGCGCGCTAGGCCCGGCTCTGACAGGCGCGGGCGCGGGATATGGCGTCGTCTACCACACTGAGATTTTGTTGTTGTTCGCTACCCTTGCGGCGATCGGTCCGCTCGCACGCCCGACTTCGGCGGCGGTCCCGCAAGCTAACCAAAAGTTCGGTCTCGCCGCGTTTCCCGGCTGACCGACAAACAAAGGAGCTCGCCTCATGCTATCCGGAGAAATCATTACAGGCATTGATCTTGCCGACATCTCCCTCTGGGCCTTCACCATCTTCTTCTTCGGGCTCGTTTTCTATCTTCGTCGGGAAGACCGCCGCGAAGGATATCCGCTCGAAGCCGACACAACGGGCCGGCAAGAAGAATCAGGGACGTTCTGGTTCGCGCCGATCAAGACCTTCAAGCTGCCACATGGCAGAGGAACAGTTTCCGTGCCGCCAGGCGCACGCGACGTTCGCAAACACGCTCTCGCTCGCACCGCTGCATGGCCGGGCGCACCCTATCGCCCGACCGGCGATCCGATGGTCGACGGCGTTGGCCCGGCGTCCTATGCCGAGCGCGGCGACTTCCCCGACCTGACAGTTGACGGCGAACCGCGCATCGCACCCTACCGTGCTTCGCATGGCTATCTCGTCGCCAAGGAAGACAAAGATCCGCGCGGCATGAAAGTCATCGCCGCTGATCGCAAGGAAGTCGGCGAAGTCGTCGATCTCTGGGTCGATCGGTCCGAGGCGATCATCCGCTACCTCGAAGTACGCTTGAACGAAGCGCAAGGGGGCAAGCGGGTTCTGCTGCCGATCAATTTCGCCTCGATTAATGGCGATCGCCGGCGGGTAGATGTGGACGCCCTGTTCGCCAAGCACTTCGCCAACGTCCCAACGACGCGCTCGGCGACCGAAGTGACGCGGCTCGAAGAAGACAAGATCTGCGGCTATTACGGCGGCGGCAAACTCTACGCGACGCCGGCCCGGACGGAGTCGCTGGCATGAAACCGATCCGTATCGATGATGAACACAACCCGGAGCCCGTGCGCGGGCTTCCGGAACGGCTCCCGAAAGGCGAGACAGTTCTTTGGCAAGGCGCGCCAGCATTCCTGCCATTTGCGGTCAGCGTATTCCGCCTGCGGTGGATTGCCGGATACTTTGCCGTCGCGACTTTGTTCCGCAGTGCCGCGGCGGCTTCTTCCGGCGCTGACGTCGCCGTCGCGGCGACGCAGGTCGCGGCGATTGGAGCGGTTGCGATCCTGTTGATGTTGGGCCTTGCCTTCATCATGCAGCGCTCTGCGATCTACACCATCACCAATCGAAGGGTAGTTCTTCGATTTGGCGCTGCAATCCGTAAGACGATTAATGTCCCGTTCGCATTCATCGAGAATGCCAGCGTCAAGACGCGGGCCAATGGTGTGGGCGACATCGTGCTCAGCCTGAAAGGTCCGGACGGAATCGGGTTCTTCCATCTCTGGCCGCACGCGCGCCCGTTCCGGTTCAGCCGCGCGGAACCGATGTTGCGGGCCGTTCTAAAAGTACGCGACGTCAGCGACCTGCTTGCCGCCGCCGTCAAAGCTGAGCTTGGCGAACAAATCCGCCTTCACCCCATCGCTGCCGCCGAAACGCCGTCGCGCGCTGATGCGCCTGCCGGCGCCCGTCCTGCCGCCATTTGAAAAAGCGAGACGACACACATGTCAGACCATCACGCCTTAGGCCTTGAAACGATGAACCTTAAGGGCCCGTTGAAAGCGGCGGGAGTTCTTCTCGCGTTCGTGCTGTTGCTGACGGCGGCATCCCGCATCACTGGTCTTGGTCAATGGCGGGCCGTCGACGCAGAGCCCGTGGCGCAGATCGCGCTGGTGTTTACAGACAAACCCGGCGGCGACGTTGTCGTATCAAACGCTGAGACGGGCGAAGTCATGCGCACATTCGAGGCGGGCCGATATGGTTTCCTACGCGCCGCGGTTCGCGCCGTCGCCCATGAGCGGAAGATGCGCGATCTGCCTAAAGATGAAGCGTTTGTCCTGATCCGGACTGCCGAGGGCGTGCTCGTTCTTGCTGATCCGCTGACCGGCAAGCGCATGCGACTGAAAGGTTTTGGAGACGGCAACGTTTCGGAATTTGCGGACCTCCTCGCGATGGGAAACGCCTGAACCATGACGCTTAAAACTCGCCACGGACGCAAATTCGACATCGCCTGCACGGTGCGCGTGGAACACACCGCAGAAATGCTGGGCGCCCATGTCGAGCTTGACGGCAACGTGCCGATTGGTCCGGGAGACCGCGTTCGCGTCCACGGCGGCCCTGTCAAAGTGCAGTTCGGCGAAACCCTCGTCATCCGACGCGACGCCACCGTTACGCGCGCGACGCCTTTCGACAGAGCCTGGGTCCGCCTGCGCTCGATGTTTGAACTGACCGAACTTTATGAGGTGAGCTTTTCACCCGGGAGAACTCTATGACCACCGCAACCGTTCAGGACGCCGCCTTCGACACCAACAAATCGGCGATCACTGACACGATCCTCAGCCCACGGTTCTATACGACCGACTTCGCGGAACTTGATCGTATGGACATCTCACCCATGCGTCGTGAGTGGGATGCGATCATGTCGGAATTCAAGAGCGACCCGAATAAGGGGCACTTCAAGCGCACGGATGAGTTCGACAACATCCTGATGACACTACCTGAAGACCTGCGCAAAGAATTTGTCGACTTCCTGGTCAGCTCGCTGACGTCGGAATTCTCCGGTTGCGTGCTTTACGCAGAGATTGTCAAGAACGTGAAAAATCCTGATCTCAAAGCGCTCTTCAAATATATGAGCCGCGATGAATCGCGCCATGCCGGGTTTCTGAATGCGGTGCTGAAGGATTTCGGCATTGGCGTCGATCTCGGCTTTCTGACCAAGGCGAAGAAATATACCTTCTTCAAGCCGAAGTTCATATTTTACGCGACCTATCTGTCAGAAAAGATTGGCTATGCCCGGTATATCGCCATTTACCGCCAGCTCGAACGCAATCCGGAGCGCCGCTTCCATCCAATCTTCAAATGGTTCAAGGAATGGTGCAACGATGAGTTCCGCCACGGCGAGGCGTTCGCGATCCTGATGCGGACGGATCCGAAGTTGCTGCGCGGCGCCAACCTCTTGTGGATCCGCTTTTTCCTCGTCGCCGTATACGCGACCATGTATGTTCGCGACCATGGCCGGCCAGCGTTCCACAAGGCGCTTGGCGTCGATCCGACCCAGTATGACTTTCAGGTGTTCCGGATTACCAACGAGATAGCGCGGCAGGTATTCCCGGTCGAAATCGATCTCGACAATCCGAAATTCGCCGCAGGTCTCGAACGCCTTCGCCTTATCGCGGAGGCGCGCGACGCCGCCCGCGCCAAGGGTGGACTTCTCGCCAGCCTGCGCAGCGCAGCCCTCGCTGCGCAAGCCGCCTCAGTTTTTATCGGACTTTACTTCCTGCCAGTTTTGAAAACCGAAACGCCGGCAGACGTTCGTCTTGCGCCCGCTTGGTAATCGAGAAACAGGACTGAACTGATCATGTCGTCGCCGCTTGCAGCTATCGCCTTTGCCGCCCTCTTCTGGTGGTTGAGCACGGGCGTGATCCTGTGGCTGATGGGTGTGCGGCGCATCGGTCGCCGCGCGATCATGGCGATGGCGACGGCTGGACTCGCGCTCGCCATGGGCGGCCTTGCGCTAATCGGCGACGACGTCACGATGGGCGGTGCATACGCGGGGTTCTGCCTCGGCGTCGCAGTCTGGGGCTGGCATGAACTCTCATTCCTGCTCGGCGTCGTAACCGGCCCACGCAAGGCGCCGGGCGATCCAAAGGCGGCGCCATGGGTTCGCTTCCGGCAAGCTACGGCCACACTGATCCACCATGAGCTTGCCATCGCAGCGAACGGAATCGCCCTCGTCGCGATGCTTTGGAACGCGCCAAACCAGATCGGGCTCTGTACGTTCCTTGTGCTGTGGGGAATGCGACTGAGCGCCAAGGCCAATATTTTTCTC
>CAZSBU010000160.1:0-1713 GCA_964605055.1 uncultured Caulobacterales bacterium
GCTTGGCGGCGCCGCGCAGCACGATCTTCGCAAGATCTTCTTTCGTGTAGAAATCGAGCCGCACCGGAATGCCGAAGCGGTCGAGCAGCGGTTTGGCGAGGAGGCCTGAGCGCGTCGTCGCCCCGACGAGGGTGAAGCGCGGCAGATCGATGCGCACCGACCGCGCCGAGGGGCCGTCGCCAATCATCAGGTCGAGCGCGAAGTCCTCCATCGCCGGATAGAGCACTTCCTCGACCGCCGGCGACAGGCGATGAATTTCGTCGATGAATAGAACGTCGCCGCGCTCAAGATTCGTCAGCAAGGCGGCGAGATCGCCGGCCTTAGTTATGACGGGTCCGGACGTTGCGCGAAACTGGACGCCCAGCTCATTGGCGACGATCTGGGCGAGCGTCGTTTTGCCCAGTCCCGGCGGCCCGTGAAACAGCACATGGTCAAGCGCCTCCCCTCGCCCGCGCGCGGCCTCGACAAAGATCCGGAGGTTGTCTTTTGCATGCGCCTGCCCGACGAAATCGGCAAGGCGGCGGGGGCGCAGCGCCGCATCGGCGTCATCGGCCTTGCGCACGCCGTCGATGAGGCGATCATCTTCGCTCACTCGCGCGCCTTCTCACTGATCCGTGTACAATGATTTTTGTTTGGAGACATCATGCCGGCGCCAGCTCTCGCAGCGCGCGCCGGATGAGATCGGCTGTGTCGGCCTCTGGCCCGGCCGCGCCCGATACGGCGCCGACGACGCGGCGCGCCTCAACGCCGTCATAGCCGAGATTGATCAGCGCCGAGACGGCGTCGGCGCGAGCGCCCGTTGCCGCCGAGACCGGCGCCATCGCAGACTGACCGGCGGCTGCGCGGCGAGCAGCGACGGTCAAAGCCGCGCCGCCCGTGGCCGCGAGCGCTCCGAGTTTCGACTGCAATTCCGTCGCGATGCGTTGGGCGATCTTGCGCCCGACCCCATGGGCGCGCGCGATGGCGGTGACGTCCTCTGCGGCGATGGCGTCATAGAGATCGCCAGGCGGCAGAACCTGCAACACGGAAAGCGCGTGCCTCGCGCCGACGCCCTGCACGCTCTGCAACAGGCGGAACGCGGCGCGCTCGGCCTCATTCTCGAACGCATAAAGCCGGATCATATCCTCACGGACGATCGTCTCGATGGAGAGGCTTGCGGCCTCGCCGGGCGCCAGATGCGACAACAGCCGCGCATGGGCGTACACCTCATAGCCGACGCCGCCGACATCGATGATGGCGGTCTCGGCGTCGACCGAGGCGACGGTACCCTTCAGCCGCCCGATCATGCGCGCGCCGCGAGGCGTTCGATCTCGCGCACGCCGCGATGATGGGCGTGGCAGATCGCGACCGCGAGCGCGTCGGCCGCATCGCGCGCCGGCGCGCCGCTTTGGGGGAGAAGCGCGCGCACCATCGCCTGCACCTGTTCCTTGGCGGCGTGGCCCCGCCCGACAACGGATTTCTTCACGGTGTTGGCCGCATACTCTGCGACCTCGAGCCCGCGCGAGGCGGGCGCGAGCAGGGCCACGCCGCGCGCCTCGCCCAAGACCAGCGCATCGCGCGGCGAGGCGTTGACGAAGGTCTCCTCAACCGCCGCCTCATCGGGCGTGTGGGCGTCGAGCACCTGACACAGGCCGACAAACAAAGCGTTCAGCCTGCCGGCGCGGCTCAGCGCCCGCGGCGGGCGCACGACGCCAGCGGCGACGAAGACAAGCC
>CAZSBU010000160.1:1723-6366 GCA_964605055.1 uncultured Caulobacterales bacterium
GACGCGCTCGATCACGCCCCAACCCATCGCGCCCGACCCCGGATCGACGCCGAGAATGCGAATCACCTCTTGCATGGCGCGAGCTTAGTCGGCCCTCGCGGCGATGGGAAACGAAAGGTGAACTCTTTATCCGCTGATTTGGTTGCCGACATGCCGATGCGCTGAAGCTTCGCCCGTCTCCGCCCTCAGGCAAGCGGCGGGCCAATCGGGTCTATCAGGTCCGGCCCGTTGAGCCGCACATTCCCGACCCGCTTGTCCACCGGATAGGCTTCGAGCCAATCGTCAGGGCACGGCCGCATGAGGTCGCGGACGGCGCCGCTCCACGGGTCAGGGCCCAGCCATTGCGCGATGTCGCCCGCCGAGAGAATCACCGGCATGCGATTGTGCAGGCGGCCCATGAAGGCGTTAGCGGCGCAGGTGACGATGGCGAAACTGTAAAGGCCGCGCGGTTCGATCTTGTCGTTAAAGGCCCAGAGGCCCGCGAGCAGCATGGGTTCGCCGTCCCGGCGGCGAATGACGAAGGGCTGCTTTTCGCCTTTGGGACCCCGCCATTCGTAGAACCCGTCCACCGCGACGACGCACCGCTTACCGTTGAGGGAGCCGCGCCAGGTTGGCTTGTCCTCGAGACTTTCGCACATGGCGTTGATCGTTGCATATTTCGGCGGTTCCTTCGCCCAGGCCGGCGCGAGACCCCAGCGCATCGGGACAAGGCTGCGCGCGCCGTCGCGCGCCGCGCAAACGAGAATGTCATGCGTCGGCGCGCCGTTCCAGTTCGGCTGGAAATTCGACTCCGGCGGCGATGTCGAAAGATCGAACAGTTTTCGATACCGGTCCCACGACAGGGTTACGTAAATTCGTGCGCACATCAATTAACGCCTTTCCGCAGATGCGCGTCAGGGCCTAGCGAGACCGGCCCGTCAGTCACGAGCCTGCGCCATCGCCGCGCCAAACCGCCGGACCGCGCCGGCGGGGCCATCGGGCGCGTCCCAAACTGCCGAGGATACGGCGAGAAAATCTGCGCCCGCCGCTACGAGGGAGCCGCAATTCTCCGGCGTGACGCCGCCAATGGCGACGCAAGGGACGGTGGTCGCAAAGCTCCACGCCTTCAGTATCTCAGGCGTTGGGCGCGCCGTTGTCTCTTTCGTCTGTGTCGGGAAGAAGGCGCCAAAGGCGACATAGTCCGCCCCCGCCTCGCCTGCTGCGAAGGCGAGATCGCGCGAGGCGTGACAGGTCACGCCGATAACAGCGTCCGGCCCCAGAATATCGCGCGCCGCCGCATAGGGCGCATCCGATTGTCCGATATGCGCGCCGTCCGCGCCGGCGGCTTTCGCAAGATCAGGGCGATCGTTGATAAGGAAAACAACGTCGCGCGCCGTCGCAATCGGCATGAGACGCGCAGCCGCGCCGAGCACTTGCTCGTCCGATGCTTCCTTGAAACGGAGTTGTACCGCCGCGACGTCGCCAGCCGCCAGGGCCGCCTCAAGCTGGTCGGCGAATCGCTCAAGATCGTCGATGCGCGGCGGGGTGATAAGGTATAGCCGGCAGGGCGGCTCTTCCTCCGCGCGCGCGCGTTCTTTGCTCACGCGCGCTCAGCCGCCATGGCTCTTGGCGATTTCGGCGCCGTTCGGCAGAAGTTCGTACCCGGTGAAAAAATCATTGTAGTTGCAGGTCAGCTCCTCGCCCGCCTTGATGTCGCGCAGCGCGACCGCGCCGCCGGTATCGGAAAAATCCGTATTCGGGGTTTCAGAGTGGTTCATGAAGCGGCCGTTGTCGACTTCATAGACAATGAACGCCGGATTGTCCGGGCTCGGATAAGCATATCGATCCAGCAGCGACTTCAGATAGAAAGGCGCGCTTTCATATTGGTCTCGCGGGATGAGCCGGTCGAATGACGGCTCAAGCCGCCAGATGACCGTACCCTTCGCAATCGGCGCAACCGCAAAAACGCCGACGCCTTCGATCGCGCTTTGGCCGACATAAGTATCGACGAGTAGCATGTCCTTGGTTCCTTCGCCCGCCCGGCCCCGCCGGGTGCGCCATCGCGGGAGGAGTCATTAAGGCGCGCGCCGTCTTCCTGCAACGCCGACGGCGGCGCCCTTTGCGTTCACCCGAAACGCGCCAGCCATTCCGCGCGCGACGCCGCCCAGATGCGCAAGCGGAAATCACCGAGAACGAAAACCTCGTTGGTCACGGTCTCGCCGACCTTCCGCGCCACCGCTTCGCTGTTCGCGTTCGCCGGGTCGATCAGCGAGATGATGCGGGTGAGTTCCGGCCGCGCGGCGAACGTCCAGCGGATCGCGGCGACCGCCGCCTCCGGCGCGTAGCCCTTGCCCCAATGGTCCGGATGAATGCCCCAGCCGCACTCGATTTGCGGCCAGCCCTCCGGCTGCCACGGGCCGACGCGCCCGACGACCGCGCCGCTCGACTTCTCGAAGACGGAGAAAAATCCAAAGCCCCTGATCGTCCAATGGCCGAGCAGCGTCGCGAAACCGCGCCAGGCGGCCGGGCGGTCCATGGGCTCGCCCGTCGGCGACAGGAACCGGGCGACGCGCGCATCGCCCATCATCGACTGGTGCGTTTCGAGATCGGACGTGGCGAGCGGGCGCAGGCGAAGGCGCTCGGTTTCGAATTCGAGTTCGACGGCCATTTTGCGTTCCTGATCCAGACCCCCGCACGCGGTCAATTGGCGGCGCGCGCGATACGCACCGATAACGCGCAAGCGGTGGGCGCAACACACCAAAAGCCGCTCGCGCGGTCGATTAATTGATTACCGAAACGTAAACAAGTGTTGCAACCGGCGCGATGAGGGCGCGATAGTCTCGCGGGGAACTGGTGGAGTTGGACATGCGCATATCGCCTAATTTTGCGCCCATCGCACGCGCGACGGGGAAATCGACCGGCGGCCTGATGCTCGCGATATTTATCGCGTTCGCGCCCCTTGACCTGATGGCGCAGGAAGCGCCGCCGTCGTCGCAGCCGAAACTGTTCCACGCCAGTAAGGCGGAGCGGTCGGTTGAAAACGGCGTGACGGTCTGGCGCGGGTCGACGTCACCCGACGCCTTGCCTTTGGCGGGCGGCGCGCCCGCAATCGGAACGGGATCGGCGCACGCAGCGAGCGCGACGCGCATTGAGGTTAGGATCGTCAAGCGATACCCGCCTCGTTCGCTACGCACGCACCGCATGTTCGGTCAGTCGCCGGGAGTCAGCCGACGTTTCACGCAAGGGTTTTACAGCGACCGCACGCAGTAAAGCGCCGAATCTCATTCGCTTGCGCGATCGCGCTACTTTTTCAGCGCCTCGTCAGCTGCTGCGAGAATCGTATCGACGGGTGGGCGGCTGCGAAAACTTGCGGCGTTGTCGGCATAGTCGGCCTCGTAGAGTTTCGCCTTGATTACTTTGTCAGAGCCGATGACGAACACCGCCGGGTGGGGAATGCCGTAAAACCGCGACCCCTCGGCGTGTTCCTCGTTACGCAGTCCAAAGGCGTTGACGATGGCGATCGACGGATCGGAAATGAGCTGGCCCTTGAAGCCGGTGCGCTTGACGAACAGCGCCTGCTTTTCAGGCGCGTCATAGGAAACAACGGCGACGTTTAGGCCGAGCGCCTCAAACTCCGTGAGGCGGTCGCCGATGTCTGCCGCCTGCGCCTTGCAATAGGGGCACCAATCGAGAGAGCGCACAAACACAAGCGCAAGCCCGGACGGACCTGACAAGTCGTCAAAGCTTTTGCCGGCGGACGCCCCCGCGGCGACCGTCAAATCATGGGGCAGGCTTGCGCCGACAGCAGGGCCGAGGTCCGCCGGCGCTGATGCGACCGGCGTTTCGGTTTGCGCCATCGCGCCGCCGCAAAGCGCGCCGGCCATCGCCGTCGCGGCGAACGCCGCAGCAGCTATCCTTACCGAGAACATTACGCCTCCCATCGGCTGTCTCCCTCGTTTGCCGCCTGATGCGCCGTTACGGCGAAGGGCTAAGCCTCTAAGTCAGTTCAACGGCGCCGCAGGCAGCGTTCCCGTCAGCCGAGCGCCGGTTCCAGTTTCACGCATGCCTCCATCAACTCGCGGACAGCGGCGACGGAGTTGTCGAACATCGCGCGTTCATCCGCCGTAAACGAAACCTCGACAATGCGCTCGACGCCATTGGCGCCGATAACGATCGGCACGCCGACATAAAGGTCTCTCAAGCCATACTGCCCCGAGAGTTGCGCCGCGCACGGAACAACCATCCGGCGATCGCGGAGATAGCTCTCCGCCATCTGGATCGCCGACGCGGCAGGCGCGTAATAGGCCGATCCGGATTTCAGGAGCGACACCACCTCGCCGCCGCCCTTGCGCGTGCGATCGACAATGGCGTCGATGCGCGCCGCCGTCGTCCAGCCCATGGCGACAAGATCAGGGAGCGGAATGCCGGCCACCGTTGAATACCGCGTCAGCGGCACCATCGTGTCGCCATGCCCGCCGAGTACGAAAGCTGTAACGCTGTCGACGGCGACGTTGAACTCCTCGGCGAGGAAATAGCGGAAACGCGCCGAATCGAGGATGCCGGCCATGCCGACCACGCGCTGTGCGGGGAGCTTTGAGAATTTCTGCAGCGCCCAGACCATCGCGTCGAGCGGATTGGTGATGCAGATGACGAAGGCGTTGGGC
>CAZSBU010000161.1:0-4531 GCA_964605055.1 uncultured Caulobacterales bacterium
ATGAAGTTTTGAACGCGAAGAATCATGACCGTGAAGCGCAAATCATCGCGCAGGGCCAAACCGATCCTAAAGCTGTAGCGTGCGCCCTTACTGGCGCCGCCGCGGGCGGGCGACCAATATTCTACCAGAAGCACATGACGCATCATCTGCTTGCCGACTTTCCGACCGGATGGATGGCCGCCTGCCGTCACGCCATGCTTATACGCGATCCGCGCCGCGTGCTTGCCTCACTCGCTCGCAAGCACGAGGCAGCCTCGCTTGAGGCGATAGGCGCGCCGCAAGCCGTATTCATCATCAACGCCATCGAGCGCGAGACCGCTCGCACGCCGCCTGTTGTTGATGCCGATGCAATCCTGCGCAATCCCGAAGCCGTTTTAAAAAAGTTATGCGCGGCGCTCGACATTCCCTTCGATACGGCGATGCTCTCCTGGCCCGCCGGCTCGCGCCCCGAGGACGGCATCTGGGGCGCGCATTGGTATGACGCCGTCATTGCGTCTACTGGCTTTGGCCCGCCGTCAGAGCCTCCGCCTGCTCTCGACGCGCATCTTGAAGAGATTGCGATTGCCGCAGCGCCCTATTACGCCGAGCTGCTCGCCCGCGCCATCCAACCATAAAGTCAGCAACAGGAAGTTTCTCAATGCCTCACGTCATGCGCGCCCGCGGTCTTAACGCCGTCCTTTGCGCAACTTTCATTGCGGTCATATTTGCCGTCACGCCAACGCTGGCGGCGGCCGAGGGCTGGCGCGAGGCGCGCGCGTACTGGCTGGCGGACGACCTCATCGCCTGGCAAGCGCCGACTGGCGCGCAAGTGAGCTTGCATTTCAGCCCGGACGCGTCGCTAGAGATTGGCGAAAACGGCGTCGCGGGCGGTGAAGCGTTCGCGCTTGAACCCGCCGGGACTATAGCCGGCGCCCTTGCGCAAAAGTTTCCGCACCTTGCGGGAACGCCGATGTTCCGGCTCGACGAAGCAACAGCCCGCAGGGCCCCGGATCTCCTGCGCGGACAACTGGTTCTGTCCGCTCGCGCCGGCAGGGGTCGAACTACGACCGTCAGCCTTCAGACAGCCGGCGTTCTTGACGCGCGCTTTTCTCATGATGGAGCGCTCGGCGTCACTTTTGCCGATGGGGCGCCAACCATCGCACTGTGGGCGCCCACGGCAAAATCGATCAGCCTGCACCTTTTCGAAAACTCCAATCCGCTCGCCCCGGCCAGGCGCATTTTGCCGATGCAGCGCGATGACGCGAGCGGGGTCTGGCGGATTGAAGGCGACCCATCGTGGGATCGCCTCTATTATCTTTTCGAAGTAGAAGTCTACGTGCGCAGCACAGGAGGCATTGAACGGAACTTCGTGACAGATCCTTATTCACTGGGCCTGTCGCGCGACAGCCTGCGCTCGCTTATCGTCAATCTCGAAGATGACGACTTGAAGCCTCGCGGTTGGGAGTCCCTGAAGAAACCGCCGATCGATGCGCCCGAAGACATCTCGATCTATGAACTGCACATCCGGGATTTCAGCATATCGGATATGACGGCGCCTGCGCCGTTGCGCGGAAAATTCGCCGCGTTCACTGAGGCCCGTACGAATGGCGTCCGGCGTCTGAAACGGCTGGCGCGGGCGGGTCTGACGCACCTCCATCTACTGCCGGCCTTCGACTGCGCCACAATCGCCGAGGATGAAACGACGTGGCGGGACGCGGGCGATCTGTCAGCGCTGCCGCCCGACAGCGCGGAGCAACAGGCGCGCCTTGCCGCAACGCTGGGCGCCGATGGGTTCAACTGGTGCTACGATCCCTACCATTACACCACACCGGAGGGCAGTTATGCGACGGACGCGGATGGTCCCCGGCGCATCGTCGAATTTCGTGACATGGTTGCGCATCTGAACCGGATGGGTCTGCGGGTCGTGATGGACGTCGTTTACAACCATACGACCGCGAGCGGACAGGCTGCGCGGTCGGTGCTCGACCGGATCGTGCCGGATTACTATCACCGCCTTGACGAGACAGGCGCCGTGACGACCAGCACCTGCTGCGCCAATACGGCGACCGAAAACGCCATGATGGAAAAGCTGATGTTGGATTCGCTCGTGACATGGGCGACCGCCTATAAAGTCGATGGTTTCCGCTTCGACCTGATGGGCCACCACAGCAAAGCGAACATCGAGAAGGCGCAAGAGCGTCTTGAATCCCTCAACGAGGTCGATCACGGCGTGGACGGACGTTCCATCTATCTTTATGGCGAGGGCTGGAGTTTTGGCGAAGTCGCCAAAGACGCTCGCTTCGTGCAGGCGACGCAAGCGAATATGGGCAAGGGATCTGGCGTTGGCACCTTCAACGACCGCCTTCGCGACGCGGTGCGCGGAGGCTGGCCATTTGATACAGGCGCGGATCAGGTTCGCATTCAGGGCTTCGCAAGCGGGCTTTACACCGATCCGAATGAGGTAAATTCCGGCAGCGAGGACGAGCGCGCCGAGCTGCTGCGCGTTACGGACTGGATACGATCAGGGCTCGCCGGGGGCCTCAGCGACTATGCGTTCATCACACATGACGGCCAAACAACAAGGGCGGGCAATATCGACTATCGCGGTCAGCCCACGGGATACGCCTCCGATCCTCAGGAGACGGTCAACTACGTCGCCGCGCATGACAATGAGACGCTCTTCGACAACAACGCCTACAAACTGCCCCTTTCGACGACGAAGGCGGACCGGGCGCGTATGCAGAATCTGGCGACCAGCATCGTCGCGCTGGCGCAAGGCGTGCCATTCTTCCACGCCGGACAGGATATGCTGCGCTCCAAATCGATGGACCGGAATAGCTTCAATTCTGGCGACTGGTTCAATCTTCTCGATTTTTCCATGACGACAAATGGTTGGGCACGCGGCCTGCCGCCGGCAGAGGAAAATGAAAAGAATTGGGACGTAATCGGTCAACGTCTCGCCGACCCCCGCCTCCGCGTTGGACCCGATGAGATCAAGGCCGCAGCCGTTCACTTTGAGGAAATGCTCGCCATCCGGCGATCGTCGCAGCTATTCCGGATGCGGACGGGAGAAGAAGTGATCGAGAGACTGCGCTTTCACAATACCGGACCTGATCAGACGCCGGGCCTTATCGTCATGAGTATTGCTGGCGACAATGGGGAAGCGATTGTCGTGGCCTTCAACGCCCGCCCAGAAGCGGCGCAGTTCAATATCGAGGGGTTCGACGGCGGTTTCGCGCTTCACCCGGTCCAACGCAAATCAAAGGACGCTGTTGTGCGAACGGCCCGCTTCGACCCGGCCACGCGTGCGTTTGACGCGCCCGCGCGAACGACGACGGTGTTTGTGCGGTCGATCGACTGACCCAGGCGCAAGCGTGAGGCGCGCGCGCTCTTACCAGTTATCGGGGATTGTCGAGACTAGATAGCAGGAGCAACAGCGTGCGCTTTTTCGATTTCAGTTCATGGCAGGGCGTGCTGACTACCGTTTTCGGTCTCGCAATCTTCGCCATGATCACCGTCGGCGTGCGCGTCATCATGATGCTGACGTTTCAGCAGCGCCAACAACGAATGAACCGGCAAATCAACGAACGGCTTAAAACGCTGATCGCCGCCTACCGGACGCTCGGCGGCTCGTTCACCGGAGAGTTGACGGTCAACCCCGCTCATCTCCGCGATCTGCGAACCCGCGCCGAGGGCGCCGAAGCGACAGCCCCTGAAAACACCGATGGCGCAAATTCAGATCGACCGCGCAGGATCCGCGACGCCGTGGAGGCGGCGCTGTCGGATATTCTTCTTCTTGGGACAGAGGAACATGTGCGCCTCGCCGGACAAGCGGCCAGCGATATGGCGGCGGGACGACCCATCCATACGGCCGAACTCGTGATTTCGCTTCGCAACTTTATCCGCGTGGCGCTCGATCTCGATCCGATCCCGCCAAGCGTTGTCATTCCCCTTCAAGGGCCGACGAGACCGCAAGGCGGGGGGCGCGGCGGCAGGGGCGAAGGAGAACGCGAAAGAGGCGCCGGCGGCGGAGGTGGAGCCGGCGGCGGTGGAATGGCGATAGGTATTGGCGGCGGATCAGGCGGGGATCGCGTATGAACGCATCCCCCCAAACACCCGTCATGTCTATGCGTACGAAGCGTTCCTCATTGTATCATAGCGTCACAAGCGCTTCGGGCGTATACGGATTTAACGGCGGACGCGCCCGCCTCAGCCTCGATAGCCTCATAAAGACCGCTCGCCTGCGCAAGTTTGCGACAGGCGGGCTCCGTCAGGCCCGCCTCCGCCGCGTACTCACCGATCAGGCGCGACGTCGTTGCGATTCGGCTTGCGCGCTGCCCGGCAAGGCTCAGATCGCTTTCGATTATCAGGCTATGGGCCGATGCGGCGCGTTCAGCTTCGACTAAGTCGCCACGGCGGAGCGCGGCATAGAGTGCGGCAAGGTGATATCGCGCACGATTGCCTGCGTCCTCATCATCGATCAGCGCGTCTGCGGCTTCAAGATCGCGCATGGCAATGTCATGGTCGAGGCGCGCGGCGGCGGCGAAAGCGG
>CAZSBU010000161.1:4541-6342 GCA_964605055.1 uncultured Caulobacterales bacterium
CCAGCAAGTTTTTCCTGCTGGTCGAACAGGCCTGCAAGGCATGCCGTCTCGAACATCGGCCAGGGCAGAAACAGGCCGCGCGCGCGGCGCGCCTCGAGCGTTGCAATCGCCTGCGTGTGCGCGTTGCGCCAATCGCCGGCAGAGTACAAAATCCGAGGGCGAATTACGTCCGTCCAGAACAGGGCGTCGCCGCCAACAGCCTCAACCGCAGCCGTCGCTTCTTTCAAACGATCCGCCCGCCAGGCCGACAGGGCCGTGGGCCACAACGACAACGCGGCGATCGATGGTTCACCGCTCGCCTCGCCAAAGGCGACAAGTTCGTTGATCGTCTCTTCGCCTTTGCCTGCATCGACTCCTCCGTCAATATAGGCGACAGCGCGAATGGCGAGAGCATTTCCGCGCGCCGCATTCCCGATAGCGGGGTCCGCGAGCAACTCATCAGCGAGGCGGATCGCTTCAACGGGGCCTTTCAGCAGCATCGTGTCGAACAACAAGCCCAAGACCGCCGGCGCGGAAGTTGGGTCTAGCGCAAACGCCTTGCGCCGTGCAGCAAGTCCGCGACCCTGATCCGACAACAGCGCCAAGGCGGCAAGCCGGCTATAGGCCTGCGAGGCGGCGGCGCGATTACCGGTGCGTTCGAGATCCTGCGCGAGCGCTTCGAGCACTTCCAGCGCCTGAACAACATCGCCCCCGCGCATCAACTCGGCAACCTTGCGATCGTCCGGAGCGGGCGAACGCCCGAGTTCCTCCAGAGCGCGGCGCGCGGGCGGGTCAAGCGCGCGGGTCTGTGCGAGATTGGCAGGCGGCGACGCCGAGGCGTCGCTCAATTTCTGCGTTTCGGCAGGGCCGAACCGCGAACCCACCGCTAACGCCAGGAGAGCTAGCGCAGCGGCGCCAATTGCCAGCAGAGACACGATGCGCCGTATCGAGAACTTTGACGCCAGGAAGTTCGACACTGACGACGGACCGCCCGTGCTGGCGTCACTGGCCGCCGGAACGCCCGGCGCCTGCCCCGTCATCACGAGGCGGAAACCAACGCGCGGTATCGTCTCGACCATGAACGCGCCCTCGCTGCGCTCCGCAAGGCGTCTCACCTGCCCGATCACACGGTTGACCGCATCATCCCCGACGACGCGCTGACCCCAACACTGCTCGACGAGCGCCGCCCGCGTCACCGTTGCGCCGCGCGCGCGGGCAAGCACGATCAGCACCTGCATTACCTTCGGCGCAACGCGTTCCGGTCGATTATCGATCGTGACTTCCAGCGCCGCGGGATTGACCGCCAGCCCGCCAATAAAGAACGGTTGCTCGCCGGCCAGGTCGAGACGCGCCTCGGCCCCTGCTCCCGCCTGACCTGACGACACGTTCATCACCGCTTGTTTCCCGGGGCGGCCGCCGGAAACCGTCAAGAGCCGCGCCTTTTGATACCAGAACCGCCAACCGCCGAAAACCGATATCCGCGCAGCGCGGCGTTCCTGTCAGGCGTCGATATCGGCAAAAAGTCGGCGACAAATCATTCCCAAATCGCGCGGCGATCATGGCTCGTCGCCGGCGCGCAGCCTAGCGTTCGCCGGCAATCAATACGGGGGTTTTCTATGCAAAACAGACCATTACTTACGTCGCTGGCGATCGTTTCCATTGCAACGATAGCGGCTGGAGAGGCGAACGCGCAGGAATCGCGGCGTTGGTACGTCGCGGCCGGGGGTACGGTCGCCTTCCTTCAGGATGTTGACCAGACGGTCGCCAACGCGCCGGCGCCGGGTTCCAGCGCCCGCATGAACGGACGCGGCGTCACTTCACG
>CAZSBU010000162.1:0-6263 GCA_964605055.1 uncultured Caulobacterales bacterium
GCAGGCCGTGCAACTGTCTATCGAGAAGTTGCTCCACCTCATGCGGATTGCGGAGATTCATCAGAACCGCCCGCATTGTGTCACAGATTAGCTCCACTGCCTCTTCATCAGCGAGAATGCGTGGATAGCGAGCGAAGAGATCCGAGCTATTCGGCTCTTCGATGTGTTCTTCGACAATTGCCGGACTCTCGGCCGCCAGACGCAGCAGCTCGTACATCAGGCAGAGCGCGTCCCGGTAGTCGCTGCGCTTCCATTTTGGCCCGGAAACGGCGCGCATAATGTCGGTGGGCGTATGCTTGACGACAGCGAATTCGTTCGCAACGAGAAATGAACCGGTCGCCGCGCCGCCGATGATCATCATCTCGTAGGGAAGGGTATGCAGAATGATCGCAAGCTTGCCGCCGGCGACGAGGTAGCCGCCAAACACCATGACAAGCGTCAACAATACGCCAAAAAGACTAATCATGTTCGCATCAGGGACTGGCGCCCGCTCCTGTCTCTGAGGCGGCAAGCGCTTCAATGCGTTGTGTCAATTCGGCGTTGAGGGCCGCAAGGTCGTCGCTGCGATTTAATTCGTCTCGCTGACTTTCGCGCGCCCGAAGGCAGTTCGCGGCGGCAAAATCGATCGCTCCGTTCAACGTGGCAGGCGCCGTTTTCAACTTTATTTCATCGTCCTGCGCCGCCCGGGCATTTCGCAGGAACGCGCCGCTGGCGAGCACGATCGCGAAGTCGAAAGCCATTTCCATATCCTGACGACCTGACTGCTACGCAACGCACACGGCGTGCGAAAAACGCAATAACGTCGCAACGTTTAAATCAACGTTAATCACTGGCCGGCAAAATCATTTTGTCGGAAGAGCCGACGGCGACGGGTCGCTCTTGCGACGCAACTGGGTGGGGAAGTGATTAGTGAACGAGACCTGGCGAAACCTGTCGCGGCGCTGGGGCGCCCTTGCGCCGGCGCAACAGCGTATCGCGATTGCGGCGACAGCAATCGCCACTGTCGCCTTCGCCGCCATCGCTTGGCTGATCTCGCTGGCGACGCAGCCGCCGTGGTCGCTGCTTTATGGTGGGCTTGAGCCCGCAGCGGCGGGCGAGGCGCTTGCGGCGCTGGAAGGAGAGGGCGTGCCGACGCGCGTTCGCGGCGATGCTATTCTCGTTCCATCTGACCGCCGGGATGCAGCGCGGTTGACGCTGGCGCGACAGGGACTGCCTGAACAAGGGCAGTCCGGATACGAACTGCTCGACAACCTCACAGGGTTCTCAACGACATCGGAAATGTTTGACGCCGCTTACTGGCGGGCGCGGGAAGGCGAACTCTCACGGACAATTCTGGCGATGGCGGGCGTCAAGTCCGTACGCGTGCATCTCGCGATACCCCGGACGGCTCCTTTCGCGCGGGATCGCGGCCGCCCGAGCGCGGCTGTATCAGTCACAATGAACGCGCGGCCGATGACCCCGGATCAGGCGAATGCAATTCGACATCTCGTTTCACTTGCCGTGCCGGACCTAACGCCTGATCGCGTCGCCGTCATCGACCGCGCGACCGGGCTTGTGCCGGCGATGGGCGAGCCAAGTGATGAGCGTTCAGGCGTCGCCGCGACCGACGCCGTCTTGCAGGCGCGCCTACTCGAACTGCTTGAGGCGCGCGTCGGGCCAGGCAATGCCCGGGTGGCCGTGAAAGTCGCCTTTGATCAGGGTGAGGAGAAAATCGTTGAGCGGTCGATAGATCCTGACGGACGGGTGCTGGTTGATGAAAATGTCACGCAGATAGAAGAAAACGCGCAACGCCAACCGCAAGCGGTCACGGTCGCGAGCAACTTACCGGAGGGCGCGACTGGCGGCGCGGAGACGCAATCGCGCCGAAAAGAAAGCCGAGGCGTCAATCGGTATGAGGTTTCCGAAGTGCGCCGCGAACGCGCGCAGGCGGCTGGCGGCGTTGAGCGGATAACGACAGCTGTGCTGCTGAATCATGCAAAGCGAACGCTTGAGGATGGCTCAACGATTGCCGAGGCGCGAGCGCAAGACGAACTGGAAGCGATCAAGCGCCTTGTGGAGGCGGCCGTCGGGTTTGATGCCGCGCGCGGCGATTCAGTAATCGTCGAGACGCTTGCGTTCGTTGCTTCCGAAGCGCCGCCTTTAACGGGTCAATCAAATCCGCTGACAGACTTTCTAGCCCGCGAGGGCGTCTCCCTTCTGCAGATCGCAATCCCGTCGATGGTTGCTCTAATCCTTGGCTTATTCGTTTTACGGCCGACATTACGGCTCGCCACCGCGCCGCTCGCTGCGCAAGGGCCAGCCGCCAATGGCGCCCTCGGCGGCGCTTCCAACGCGCTTTCGACGGGGCAGCAGGCTGCCATCGAACGATTGCGCGCGATAGGGACTGAAAAACCCGCGGCGGCCGCCGCAGTATTGCAGTCATGGGTCGGCGGGGCGCCGAGCGATGGGGCTCGGTGAGGCGATGGCGAGGCGCCGGTTGTTGCATGCCGCAGACTGGAGAAGACTGGCGTCGCCCGCGCTCGTCGTCGCACTTCTGGCGTTGCCTGACAATGCGCTCGCGCAGAGTTTAGACTTCGCGGCGTCGCCCTCCGATGCGGCCGCAACTTCGAGTCTTGCCGGGAGAACGGTGCAGATTATCGCGCTTGTCGGCGTTCTCGGCGTACTGCCGGCCATATTGATGATGGCGACGAGCCTTCCGTTTATCATCATTGTGCTGTCAATTCTGCGACAGGGCGCAGGGCTGCAACAATCCCCGCCGAACATGCTTATAATGGGACTGGCGCTGGCGTTGACAGGATATGTCATGGAGCCAGTAATTGCCACAGCCTGGCGCGACGGCGTCGAGCCCTATTTTAACGGCGCGCTCGCAGAGCCGGAAGCAGCGCAGTTAATTTTCCAGCCGTTCCAAGATTTTATGACAGCGCGCGTCGATCCGGAAGCGATTGAGATCCTGCGCGCTTCGACAGCGCGTGACGGGTTTCCAGATCAAACTGAGGTCAGGCCGACTTTGCTGGTATCGGCCTTTGTACTTTCGGAAATTCAACGGGCGTTCGAAGTTGGCTTCGTCTTGCTGCTGCCATTTTTGATCATCGATCTTCTGCTTGCTTCGGTGCTCATGGCGATGGGCATGATGATGGTTCCGCCGATCATTGTGTCGCTACCGTTCAAGATTGCGTTCCTTGTCCTGACAAATGCATGGGTCGAGATTGCGGGAGCATTGGTGCGGAGCTACCAACCATGACAAGGCAAGAAATATCGCTGGCTGCCGTCGCGCCGATTGAGGCCTCAGGCGAGCGGGCGCGCAAAGCCGCATGCGTTTTGGCGATGTTGCCTCCTGACATCACAGCGGCAATTCTTGGAGCTTCCTCGCCGGGTCAGCAGCAGCTGTTTGCCCAGGCGTTGCTTGAGGTTGACGCCGCCGCGCCTGAACTCGTCGAAAGCGCATCCGAAGAGTTCATTGCGGAGGTCGAGCGCATTAATGAGGAAGCGCTCGGAGGCATCGCCGCGTTAAGGGAGAAATTTCGCACGCAGCCGCCGGCGCTAAACGCTGATGTGGAAGCCGCTCCGCCTCTGCCTGAGTTGTTTGGCGCGATGACGGTTGACGAGATTGCCGCCTATCTTGGCGCGCAGCGGAGCATAGTTGTGGCGACGCTCATGCAAACGCTTGACGCCGAGATGGCGAGCGACATCCTCGCGCGTTTCCCGTCGGCCTTTGCCAATCGCGTCGTTGCAGACTTATCGCGCGCCCCTGCGGTCGACGCCGGCCAGAAGGCTGCGCTGTTCGAGGCGATCGTTTCGGACCTTGCTACGCGCGTTGTCGGTTCGAAGGAGCTTGGCGAAGGATTTGCGACTGTCGAGGCTTTGATGCCGCTGATCGAGACGGCCAGACGCGACGCCATGCTGGCTCACCTGGAAGCAAATATTCCGCAGGCCGGAAGCAAGCTTCGTCAAAGCCTTATCTTATTCGAAGATATCGCTGCGAGACTGCCTGAGGGCGCCGCTGCGCGGATTGTCGGCGCGATCGATAAGGCAACGTTGCTGGCGGTTCTGGCGCGCGCGGAACATCTTGCCCCTGCGACGGCGACTTATCTCCTCGGCGCCATGTCAAAGCGTATGCGCGAGCAGATCGCGGAGGAACGAGAGGCTGCACCCCCGTTGAGCGAAACCGATCAAATTGCTGCCGAGCGCCGCCTCATGGCGGCCGTCCGCCGGATGATCGGCGAGGGGCAGATCACGCCGTTACCGCAGCCTGACCGTAAATCCGAAAACTAAAGTGACTTAGCGGGGCCGTCATCGCGCGCGAACAGCCGCGTGCCCGGTCCATCCTGGCGCGCCCGCAGGGCGTCGATGCGATCGCGTTCAATTCGGAACTGATCAAGCGCACGCCCGTTCAGTTCGACGCCGGTCGCAATCTTGAGTTTTTGCGGGTTCACCGCCTGATCGTTGTGATGGATTTCGTAGTGAAGGTGCGGTCCGGTCGACCTTCCTGTGGAGCCGACATACCCGATAATGTCGCCCTGCCGTACGCGCGCGCCGGCCCGAACGCCCTTCTTGATCGAATGCAAATGCGCGTAGGCGGTCTTGTAGCCGGACGCATGCTTCAGGCGAATGTAATTGCCGAACCCGCCATAGGGCCCCGCGCGTTCGACGACGCCGTCGCCGGCTGCTTTGATCGGCGTTCCTGTGGGCGCTGCGAAATCCACACCTTTGTGCGCCTTGGCGTAGCCGAGGATCGGATGCTTGCGCGTACCAAAGCCCGACGACAGGCGCGCGCCGTCGATTGGCGTTTTCATGAGGAGACGTTTGGCGCTTTGGCCGCTCGCATCGAAGAAGTCCGGCTGGCCGGATTGATCGGGCATGGCGAACCGGTAATAGCTTTTTTCCTTCGCGCCGCCTCGCCACTTCAGGCGACCGTAAATCAACTCGCCGACGCCGACAGGCTGCCCCTCACCGTCATATTTGATTTCGAAAATCGCTTCGAACTCGTCGCCGCCAAAGATATCGCGCTGAAAGTCGATGTCGTAGGCAAACGCGTTCGCCAAGTCTGCGATTGCCTCATTAGGCGCGCCGAGCGCCTGAGCAGAAAGAAACAAGCTTCCATCGATCCGGCCCCTGATCGACATCAGGCGAACGGCGAGATCAATGCCGGATTTGCGTACATCAAATGAGCCGGGTCCCAAGCGCGCGAGTTCTACCCGCGTTTGCGCGTCGGGTTTATAGTCCAGCGCCAGCAGATGCGCGCCCGGCGATCCGATCGCTGCGTGCTGGTGTAGCGTGAGGTTCGGTTCGCCCAGCGTCAGTTTGAATGTGCCGCCTGGCCGGAGCGAGCGAAGATTGACTTCTTTTGAAAGCGCCTGCGCTGCATCGCGGCGATCAGGCGCGCGAACGCCTGCACGCAGCAGGGTGGCGTCGAGCGTCTCACCCTTCGCAACGGCGATCTCGATCACCCGCGGCTCTACAGCGGGATCGGCGTCGATCAGGCTCATTGAAGGTTGGGGTCGCTGGATCGGACCGGCGATTTCATCTTCGAAGAAGAAAACGGGTCCTCGATCAGCCTCGTCGACGACCCAGACGTTTTCGCCCGCAAGCGCGACACGGAAAGGAGCTGGCGGAGATATGGAAGCCAGCGCGACAGCGGGAGCCGTCGTCTGCGCGGCTGGCGCTCCTACTGGCGTTAACAGGGCGCTTTCGCCTGAAACCCCGTTTGCAGATGGCGCGGCTGTTGCGCCGTCGGCGCTTCCCGCCTTCAGCAAACCAAAAACGCCGGTGGCGAGAACCAGCATTCCGATCGAGGACGCCAGTATGAGACGCCCTGAGGTAGAATCGGCCGAGGTGGTTAAGTTAACCTGCTTCAACAATGATCTAAGCCCTTGTTGCCTCTTGCGAGGTCGATTTTTTATCGCCCGGCCACGCGGATAACATCCGGCCAACAAAGTGGATCGCAGTGCCGAAAGTCATCCGCCGTGGAAAATCTGCACGAATCAGGCCGCGTCGCCCGCTGATTCGTTTCGTTTTGACCCAACAAGCATCATCCTTCAAGACCGCAGATGGAAATCCTCTGTTTCCGAAGTTGATCACAGGATGCGCGAGGAGCGCTAAGGGCTGCTCTCGCATTATCGCACAATTTTCGCCATCCTGAGGCGGGACGCCGCTTTGCGGCGTCTGCAAATCCATGCGGGGAGCGCGCCGGGAGAAAATTCCCGGGCGGGATGAATGGGCAAGATCGAACAACGATCAGTTGGCATAGGAGGGGCGATCCTCTT
>CAZSBU010000163.1:0-6175 GCA_964605055.1 uncultured Caulobacterales bacterium
GAAGCCGATGGCGGCGTGCGTCACGAGGCGCTGCGAGCATTGGAAGATCGTCCGTTTGGCGATCAGGCGTCATCGGAATTGTGGCAAGCCCATATTGAGGAAGCAGCCGCGCGCGCCCGCGCTGCGCGGCTGAAAGGGCCGCGCGCGGTCGGCGACCGCGTCGACCCGTTTGGATTTCGCTACGCTGCCCTCGGCATGTTCGCGCTCGCTGCCGCCCTCGCGGGGAATAGCGGCCCGCAGCGGCTTGCAGACGCCTTTCAGCCCATTGATCCGAGGTTTGCGGAGGCAGGTATCGGCGATCTCTGGATCGAGCCGCCCGCTTACACCGGAAAAGCGCCGATCTACCTTTTGCGCGCCTCCGATCGTCTCGCAGGCGTCCGTCCGGTGGTCACCGCGCCAGCCGGATCGACCGTCACCGCCCAGATCAGCGCCGGGCCGAACTTCCGGCTGAGCCTGCAGACGCAAGACGGGCCAATCCGAGCGGAGCGCGAGCGCGCCGGGCCTAAATCCGGTCGGGCGCGACTTGTCCTGACGACCGATGGCGAACTGCGCTTGTCAGGCGGCGGCCGAGAAGGACGGTGGCCTGTCGAAGTCCTGCCCGATGCGCCGCCTGTTGCTGGTTTCGTCGAGCCGCCGAAAATTGGCGAGAACGGCGCGCTCAACCTGACTGCTCAAGTCACGGACGATTATGGCGTTGTTTCCGCAGCGCTCCGCATCCGACTCGATCCCAACCAAACGCGCCCGATCGACGCTCCAGCCATCGACGCGGCCATTGCGCAGGAAAGCCGCCTTGTGCCGCTGGATCGTTTGGTCGGCCCGACGGCGGTGCGCGAACTGTCGCTCGATCTCGAAGCCGATCCCTGGGCCGGCCTTAATGTTCTTGGCGCGATCGTCGTCACCGATGGCGCAGGTCAGGTTGGAGAGAGCGATGTCGCGCCGTTCCAGATGCCGACGCGGCGTTTCTTCAATCCTCTTGCGCGATCCGTTGTTGAACAACGCCAGACGCTCGCCGTTGCGCCGCTAGAATGGCGCCGCGCGGAATGGGCGCTCAGCGGCCTGACGCTCGGCCCTGATCTCTTTTTTGAAAAGCCAACCGACTACCTCCTCTTACGCACCGCCATGTGGCGGCTAGCCAACCGGGCTGGCGCCCAGACAGAAGACACTGTCGCGGACTTTTGGCCCCTGGCGTTGCAGCTTGAGGACGAGGCGCTGGAACTGGCGCGTCGTCGGCTCGAAGCAGCGCAGGAAGCCCTCCGGGCGGCGCTAGAACGCGGCACCAGCGACGCAGAGCTGGAGCAGCTGACAGAGGAACTGCGCTCAGCCATGCGCGACTTCGTAGAAGCTCTCGCCCAATCGGGACAGCCCGGCGACCCAGGCGAAGAAGGCGGTGAAGCCATCAGTGCGGGCGACTTGGACGACATGCTTGACGCTGTGCGTGATCTCGCAAAGTCCGGCGCCCAGAACGCCGCGCGGCAGGCGCTTGCCGACCTCGAAGCCATACTTAACAATCTTCGCTTGTCCGCCGGGCGCGGCGACGGCTCTGGGGGCCGCGGCGGCGAACAGGAAGGCGAGGGCGGCGAACAGCAAGGCGGCCCAGCCGGGGAGGCAGGCGATCTCATCGGGCGCCAGCGTGATCTCGCCAACCGATCATTTGAGCGCGGACAATCGCCGGGCGCGGCCGGCGACGATCTCGCGGGCGAACAAGGGCAACTGGCTGAGGAACTCTCGCTGCTGCTCGATAGCCTTGCTGCCGACGGACGCAGCAGCGGCGCTGACCCGAACGGAGCGGCGGCGCAGGCGCTGGGCGAGGCGTCGCGAGATATGTCGCGTGCTGGCGAAGCCCTGCGCGGCGATGATTTCGGCGCCGCGAACGACGCGATGGAACGCGCGATCGCCAATTTGAGAGAAGGCGCCGAAGCGCTCGCTGAGCAAGCTCAGGAGGCGGCCCGCAACGCACGCGCAGGCGAGAATGAGGGCAGGGCCGGGCGGGATCCGCTTGGTCGTCCAACGGGCGAGGTATCGGGTGATGGCGTCGATGTGCCCGGAGAAGCGGATGCCCAGCGAGCGCGAGATTTCATCGAGGCCTTGCGTAAAAGACTGTCCGATAGCGGACGAACGGAAGAAGAGATCGAGTATCTCGAACGGCTGTTAAATCGCTTTTAAAGTATGCGGGCGATGACCGCGGGCGTTAACGGTAAGCATCCCGAGGGCGGGAGGAGCCGCCCTCGGGATTTTCATCTCAAAATTTACGCGGCCTTCGTACGCACGACGGGGAAGTCGATGTCTGTTTCCGCGACGTGGTTGACGTAATTCGTGAAAATATTCTGTGCGACGTTCGCGATCGTTTCGACGATGTCGCCGTCAGAAAGGCCCGCCGTCCGGGCGGTAGCCAGATCATCGGCTGAAACAAGACCGCGCTTGTTTACGACGGCTGTCGCAAAAGCGAGAATGGCCGCGACTCGCGGGTCGGCGGACTTGCCTTTCAGGCGCGCCTGAATTTCGGACGGCTCGACCTTGAGGCTGCCCGAGATGGCGCTGTGGGCAGAAGCGCAGTAATCGCACGAATTGGCGCCGGCAACGGCGAGCGCGATCGCTTCGCGCGTTTTCGCGTCAAAGGCGCCTTTCGACAGCGCTTCGCCAAAGCCTAGGCCAGCAGCGAGTGCGGCGGGTTGGTTCGCCAGAACGCGGTAGAGGTTCGGCACCATTCCGAGTTTGCTCTTGATCGCGGTGAACAACTCTTTCGCAGCGGGCGCGGCGGCGGTGTCCGTTACTTGGGTAAGTCTAGCCATGGTCATTCCTTTCGATGTGGCGCCGGGTTGCGCCTTGAATATTGTCGCCCTTGTCGGGGTTTTCCGGCCGGAGCGGGCGTCTTGCGCCGACCGACAAGGTGCAATATGTGGTTACGGACTGAACAGTCAATAATAGATACGAACTGATCGATAACAAATCCGTGAGGTCGATCCGATCGACCGGAATGGCTAGTGGAAAGGAACGCCGCAATGGCACGCCCGCGTGAGTTTGATACGGCGAAGACGCTGGAAAGCATTAAGGCGCTTTTCTGGTCGAAGGGCTTCGAAGGGTCTTCCCTGCAAGACCTTGAAGAGGCGACTGGCCTTAATCGGCAAAGTCTCTATCGGGCCTACGGCGACAAGCGCGCCATGTATCTGGCGGCGCTTGCCGATTACGAGCGCCAGGAGGTCGCCGGGGTCGCTCAGGTGCTTTCAAGACCTGGACGAGCTCGGGAACGCTTTGCAATCCTGTTTGAGACGATCATCAGTGACGCCGTAATTTCCGACGACCGGCGCGGCTGCTTTTTATGTAACGCCAGCGTCGAGCAATTCCCTGCCGATGCTCAGGCGCGCGCTGAGATTGGGGCGGCCCTTGGCCGCGTCGTTGCGGCGTTTAACGGGGTTTTGGCTGAGGATCCCGACTATTCAGATGCGAGGCTGCGCGCGCAGCGCACAGCCCATATCGTCGCCGTCTACATGGGCATTCGTGTGCTGATGAAATCCGGGGCCAGTCGCGACACGTTGCTCGCGGCGGCGTCGGGAGCCATCGAGGCGATTTGATCTGACCGCAACAACGGCCGCCAGCATTATAATGCTCCGATGAAGGGCGCGCCGCGCTTGCGGCCCTGATCGTCCATGCCAAATCCCACAAGGAAATCGTCGGCGCCGGCTTCGAAGCCGACATAGTCCGCGTCGATATCAGCGCTGCGGCCGGTCGCTTTGCGGACGAGCACGCAGACTTTTGCAACCGCAGCGCCGCGGTCGAGCACCATTTCCCGGGCGAAATGCAGGCTGCGGCCGGTATCGAGAACGTCGTCAACGATCAGCACCGATTGTCCCTCAAGGCTGACGCTGAAATCCTTCAGTAGCGTGACGACGCCTGAGGAAGCCCTTGCGCCGCCATAGCTCGCGAGTTGCACGAAATCGACGATCGGGTCGGCGCCTGCACGATGCAAGGCGCGCAACAAATCGGCTGCAAAGATAAAGGCGCCAGTCAACACAGGGGCCAGCAGGAATCCGTCCGGCATATCGCGGGCGATTGCCTGCGCCAACGCGTCAATGCGTTTGGCGATTTTTTGATCGGAGTGGAGGGTGCGCATCAAAGATCTCTAGCGAGATCCGCAAAAAAAGGAAATTCCGCGCTGTCCGCCTGCCAATCAGCGGTCGCGGACGGTTGCGCCGCCGATGGTCACGCGCGCGGTTTCGCTCGGCGCGATCGAAATGACAACTTCAGCGACGCCCTCCGGAGCCGGTGAACGCGTCGTGAAGTCAACGCTTTCCCCGCGGCGGACAACGCCGTCGCGGACTTCAAACAGCCAACGGGAAAGCAGCGCCCCGTCCGGCCCTATCGCTTCGGCCTGCAGTTGCGGCGACGACACAGGACCCAACGTGTCGTTGATCAATCTTCCCGAAATCTCGATGGTTTCACCCGTAGTGGACATCGCAAATCGATGGCTCACGTCTTCGATCTTCATTCCATCGAAGGTCGCTTTTAATCCGACAGCGCTATAAGCGCCCGCCGCCCCGGGAGCCATTGCAACGATGGTGTCGCGGTAGGTAACGGCGACGAACAAACCTGCAGCAATAGCGCCTGCCCAGGCTGACCATCCAAGCGCCCGCCAAGGCGTCAGACGGTTCTTTTCCCGCGCTTCCGCTTTACGACGAGCCTTGCGGATTGCTCTTTCCAGTTCTTTTGGCTGAACGCGCAACGCCGTGAAAAATTCGTCATTGAAAACACGCTCAGCGACCGGATCGAGGTCTTCAATCCGCATCAGCGCTGTCGAGCGACGTTTCTCCGAGCGATGCTGATGCCCGAAACTTTCGGCGCCTTTCGCTTCGTTTAACCAGCCTCTGTCGTCATCTGACGGTTCGCGATCTTCGGAATACTTGCCGGCGCGGCTCCGCTGACCGTTCTCCGGTCGACGGTTACGCTCAAGGTCTTCGAAATCCGCATCGACGATTTCGGTTACCTGCCTGCCGCTGCGGCGGTTGTCATTGTCGTCATCATTCGGGTGACGATTTCCGCGCCAGTCACGAGGGCCAGCATCGTCATCGCGCGATGCGTTGCGTACGGCGTCCCGGTTCGATCGCGCCTTCGCGAAGAGTGCGTCGTCGTCATCCTCTTGGCGCAATTCATCGCGTTGTTGCGCGCTCGATTTCGAGGCTTTGATAAATCTGCCTTTGGAGTCCCGGCCAAGCTGCGCGTTATCGCGTTTGCCGCCTTCTGACCGGCCCGATCTGTTGTCTTTGCCGCTGCGAAGATCGTCGTCGCCGAGGTCGGATTGCATTTCCTCGGCTTCCTCGACCCGGAAACGAGGCCGCGCCCGCCTGCCGGTCTCGCGATCGTCATCGGCGTCCCTTGCGTCCTCGCGATAGGGCGCCCGGCGCTCGTCGCGCGGTTCAAAAGCGTTGCGCGCATTGTCAGTTGATTTTTCTCGCCGGAGGAAATCCCTCTGCGATCCGGACTCTGTATCGTGCGATGTAAACCGGTTTCTGGATTGCAGCGGCAGCAGCTCTTCAATTGGCTGCGGCGGCGGAACGAACCAGCTATTGTCGCAATCAGCGCAGCGCACGGAGCGGCCGTCAGGCGTAAACCGTTCATCCGCTACGTCGTAGCGTGTATCGCATTTTGGACAGGTGATTAGCATATCGGCACGGAATCACAGGAGGTTTCTCGACTGACATATGCAATCTCAGGGCCGTTTCCGGCGTCTGGGCTGTTACGAATTATTAATCGATGCGCGCCGCCGCATTGGTAAACGGGTGATATGACTTGATCGTCGAATTTGAGAATGTCGGACTTGCTTACGACGACGGCGGGGAGGTGCTGCGCGACGTCAGCTTCACCCTTGGGCCAGGCGAATTCCGTTTCCTTACGGGACCGTCCGGCGCAGGAAAGACCTCTTTCCTGAAGCTCATTTACCTTGCTCAAAAGCCTAGCCGGGGTCGCCTCGTCCTGTTTGGCGAGGACACGACCGTTGCGCCGCGCCACACGCTGCCCGCGCTGCGACGCCGTATCGGCGTCGTGTTCCAAGACTTCCGCCTGCTTGATCACCTGACCGCCTTCGAAAACGTCGCCCTACCCATGAAGGTCGCGGGAATTAACCAAAACCGATACAGGGAAGACGTGAGAGAACTCTTAAACTGGGTCGGATTGGGAAATCGGA
>CAZSBU010000164.1:0-5994 GCA_964605055.1 uncultured Caulobacterales bacterium
CAGCTCACGGGCGGGTCGCTGAATTACTACAGCCAGATTGGGTTGGTGCTGCTGATTGGCATCATGGCGAAGAACGGGATTCTCATTGTCGAATTCGCCAACCAGCTGCGCGATCGCGGCATGAGCATCCGCGAGGCGGCCTGTGAAGCGGCGATGACGCGGCTTCGGCCGGTGTTGATGACGGCGATCTCGACGCTGCTCGGCGGGTTGCCGCTGATCCTCGGCTCGGGGGCCGGCTCGGAGTTACGTGCGGCGCTCGGGTGGATCGTCGTCGGGGGATTGGGCTTTGCGACCTTCTTCACGCTGTTCCTGACCCCCGTTGCGTTTCTTGCGCTGGCTGGCCTTTCCAAGCCGCGCGCATCGGAAGGCAACCGGGTGGAGGAAGAGCTCTCGGCCGCGAGCGCGCTTCGCTAGCGCCTCGCGCTCAGCATCGGCTGTCGACAAACTGGACCCAAGGGTTGATATAAAAACTCGCCCAGCCGCCCGGCGGGGGCGCGAACCCCGATGGCGATCGATGACCGAAGCTGACGATAGCGGCATGCCCCAATCCTCAATGGAGCCTTCACGCGAAGGGTCAGATTCCGAGCGCGCGATGCGGCTCTATCTCGTGGATGGTTCGGCGTATATTTTCAGAGCGTATCACGCGCTGCCGCCCTTGACGCGCAAGTCGGACGGGATGCCGGTTGGAGCCGTCTCGGGCTTTTGCAACATTCTCTACAAACTCTACGCCGACATGACCGACGAGCATGACCCAACGCATTTCGCCGTCATCTTCGATCACTCGGCCGTGACGTTCCGCAATGAGATCTATCCCGAATACAAAGCGAACCGGCCGCCGCCGCCGGAAGATCTCGTGCCGCAATTTGCATTGGTGCGCGAGGCGACGCGCGCATTCGGCGCGCCCTGCATTGAGGTGGACGGTCTCGAGGCTGACGACATCATCGCGAGCTATGCGCGCGCCGCCGAACGCGCGGGCGGGGAATGCGTGATCATTTCGTCCGACAAGGACCTGATGCAGCTCGTCACCGATCGCGTCTCAATGTTCGACCCGATGAAGAACCGCCGCATTGGCGCCGAAGAAGTGATCGAGAAGTTTGGCGTGCCGCCTGAAAAAGTTGTCGACGTGCAGGCGCTCGCCGGCGACAGCGTCGATAATGTACCGGGCGTGCCGGGCATTGGCGTCAAGACCGCCGCTCAATTAATTGAAATGTTCGGAGACGTCGAAACGCTACTCGAAAGGGCTGCGGAAATACCGCAGGCAAAGCGACGCGAAAATCTGATCGCCCACGCGGAAGCGGCGCGCGTTTCAAAGCGCCTCGTCAAACTGAAAGACGACTCGCCGTTGCCGGAGCCGATCGATTCGCTCCGAATGCGGCCCATCGATGCTCCGCGGCTCGCCGCCTTTCTTGGCGAGATGGAATTCGCAACGCTCGGGCGGCGCCTTGCGGCCGATAAGCAAGCTAATCCCGGCATCGCCAATGGGCGCGCCTTGGGGCGGCCAGCTCCGGCCTTGCCGCCCGCGAGCCCTGCCCCGGCCGGCGCTTATGAGACAATCTGGGAGGCGGCCCACCTCGAGACCTGGATCGCCGCCGCGCGCGAAGCGGGGATCGTCGCCGTCGATACCGAAACCGATGCGCTCGACGCAATGGGCGCGGGGCTTGTGGGCGTCTCGCTCGCCGTGGCGCCGGGCCGGGCCTGTTACATCCCGCTTGCTCACGGCAAGCGATCCATGGCGCTCGATCTGGCGAACGCCGGCGCGGACACTGACCGCCAAATGCCGATCGCTGACGCGATCACGCAATTGCGGCCGCTTCTGGAAGACGACAGCGTGCTGAAGGTCGGGCAAAACATCAAATACGATCTCGTCGTGTTCGCGCGGTATGGCGTCAACGTCGCGCCCATCGACGACACGATGCTGATGTCTTACGCGCTCGACTGCGGCCGCAATGGGCACGGCATGGATGAACTCGCCGACATCCATCTCGGGCGAAAGACGATCACTTTCACCGAAGTTGCGGGTACGGGAAAAAAACAGAAATCATTCGATGAAATCGACATCGCGGCGGCGACCGCTTATGCCGCCGAAGACGCAGACGTAACGCTCGCGCTGCACGCCGTTCTAAGGCCGCGCCTCGCCGCGGAAGGGCGCCGCACGCTTTATGAAACGCTCGAGAGGCCCATGGCCCATGTCATCGCCGGCATGGAGCGCGCCGGCGTCAAGATCGACCCGGCGGTACTCGCGCGGCTATCAGCGGACTTCACCCAGCGCATGGCCGCCCATGAGGCCGAGGCGCATGCGCTTGCGGGCGAGTCTTTCAACATCGCTTCGCCGAAACAGATTTCGGATATTCTCTTCGGCAAGCTCGGCCTGCCCGGCGGGCGCAAGACGGCGGGCGGCGTCTGGTCGACCAAGGCTGACGTGCTCGAAGAACTTGCCGCCGAAGGTCATGAGCTGCCCCGCGCCATTCTCAACTGGCGCGGCCTCGCCAAGCTCAAAGGAACGTATACAGACGCTCTCCCAATGGCGATCAATTCCGAGACCGGCAGGGTGCACACGTCTTATTCGCTCGCCGCGACAACCACAGGGCGGCTCGCCTCGACCGATCCCAATCTGCAAAACATCCCGATCCGGACCGAAGACGGCCGCAAGATCAGAACGGCGTTCATTGCCGAGCGTGGCAATGTGCTCATGTCGGCGGACTACAGCCAGATCGAGCTGCGCCTGCTTGCGCACATCGCCGATTTGAAATCGATGAAGCAGGCGTTTGCGGACGGGATCGATATTCACGCGCTCACCGCGTCGGAGATGTTCGGCGTGCCGGTTGAGGGCATGGACCCGTCGGTGCGGCGGCGCGCCAAGGCGATCAATTTCGGTATCATCTACGGGATTTCCGCTTTCGGGCTCGCCAATCAGCTCTCCATCGCGCGAGGCGAGGCGAAAGACTACATCGACGCCTACTTCCAGAAGTTCCCCGGCATCCGCCGCTATATGGACGACACGGTGCGGTCAGCGCGCGCCGATGGCTACGTCGAAACCATCTTTGGTCGCCGAACCCATGTGGGCGGGATCAATGACAAGAACCCGGCGATGCGCGGATATGCGGAGCGCCAGGCGATCAACGCCCCTATTCAGGGCGCCGCCGCCGACGTCATCCGCAGGGCGATGATCCGCCTGCCGCGCGAACTGAGCGCGGCCGGCCTGTCGGCAAGGATGCTCTTGCAGGTGCATGACGAGCTGGTGTTTGAATGCCCGGAAGCCGAGGCGTCGGCGACCATCGACGTCGCCCGCCGCGTCATGGAGCGGGCGCACCTGCCGGCTGTCGATATTTCCGTACCGCTGGTCGTCGAGGCGCGGGCTGGCGCCAATTGGGGCGCAGCGCATTGAGGGCGCTCTAGGCTCGTCGCCACTTGCGCCGCCGAGCCAGTAGAAGCGTCGCGTGAACGACGCCCGCCGCCGCCCCGCCATAGACGGTGATCGTCTCAACCGGCGGCTCGAATTCATAAAGAGCGTGCCCCGAAAGGCTGAAATGCAGAATCGCGTGGATCGCGAGAAATGCGTCGACGCCAAGCTGGCTGGCGAAGCGCACGTGTGTTGAAGGGTGTGCGGTGAGCCAGAAAAGCGCCGTGAAGAGCGGAATGTGGATGAGCATAAACGCTTTCAGGCCGTCTGCATCATCAAGGCGATCAAGGAATATCAACATGCGCCATTCGCGCCGCGCGACGGCGTCGATCTCATGGCAGGCGAGGAGCGCGAGCGCCAAACAGAAAACGATGCGCGCCGATTCCTCAGTTGCGCTGTTTTTCATAAGACGCTCTTCCGACTTCTGCCGTTCCTGTCTGAGAACGTAAGCCGCGCCGCATCATCTTCGCCATTACCTCCGGGGTAATCGTTCGCCCGAAAGGCGAGTCGAGAGAATTCGGTTAGCGCTCTGAAAAATATTTTCGGGCAAAAGTTATCCCCCACCCCTGGCGGCGCTCTTATGCTTATTTCTGAAGGAAATTACGGGTTCGCCCCGCCTAAAGGAAAAGCGCTGTGTCCACTGTGTCTGTTGTGTCCATTCGATCCATTGTGGATCTTTCAGGGCTAAACCTCTCAGAAAGGCCCGCCCGGCGGAACAAGCGGGGCGACCTCTTCAAGCGTGATCTCGATGCGGCGATTGCCGGCCGCAAAAGGATTTTCCGGATAGAGCGGAAACGCCTCGCCACGCCCCGTGACGCCAGCAATGCGGTCTGCGGGAACGCCTGCAGCCTCGATGATGCGGCGGGCGGCGTTGGCGCGGGCGGCGGTCAGCTCGAATGGCGAGTAGGCGCCAACTCCCGTTTTATCCGCATGCCCCTCGATGATCAGCCGGTTGGCAAGCGGGGCGAGCGCGCGGCCAGTCTCGGTCAGGAGCGCGCGGGCCGTCTGTGTCGGTTCGGCGGCGCCCGTTTCGAACATCGCCCTGCCGGCCGTGTCGACAAGCAACACCTGAAGGCCTGTTTCGGTCAGGTTGATGGTGATGGCGTCGGCGGCGTCCTTGAGGATGGGATGGGTAAGGATCGCCGCTTCGAGCCGTTCTTTCGTTGCTTCATAGGCGCGGCGTTCGGCGGAGGCGGTCTCAAAACCGCCGAGACGGCCTTGCGCGCCAGCCGCCGGGAGAGCGGCCAAGGTCTCCGCGATGCCCTCGCCAGAAGGCGAGCGGGTCGGGCGGACATTGCCCGGCTGACGCTCCTCAGGCGCCCCGTCAAGTTTGACGTCGCCTGCGTAACGCCGAATCTCGGCGACCCCAAACGCATTCCGCAAGGATCCGGCGACAACTTCCATCTTCACCTTGTCCTGAATCGAGAACGAGATGATCAGCACAAAGAAGCACACAAGCAGCGTCATCAAGTCCGCGAAGGTGACGACCCATGCGTTTGAGGACCGTCCCCCGCCAACGCTTGTGCGCGGCATGCGTCGATTGCGAGCCGTCGTCATGCTGCGGCGGCGACGAACGGCCGGCGGGCGCGCTCGGGCAGATAGACGATCAGCATGTCGGTGATCGCCTCCGGCGAGCGGCGGTCGGAGATTTGGCAGAGCCCGTCAATCATCAAGGAGAGATTCGTCTCTTGCGCATCGAGCTTGATCGCGAGTTTGTCGGCGATCGGCAGGCAAAGCGCATAAGCCACAAGCGCGCCATAGAGCGTCGTCAAAAGCGCTATCGCCATCGATGGTCCGATCGTGGACGGATCGTCCATTGTCGACAGCATTTTGACCAGACCGACAATCGTGCCGATCATGCCGAAGGCGGGCGCCGCCTCGCCCATGGCGCGGAATACCTTTTCGCCGTCGACAAGACGTTCGATCTCGAGGTCGCGCTCGCGCGAGAGCTGGGAACGCAATTGTTCCGTCGGCATGCCGTCTGCGATCATCTGCTTGCCGCGCGCGAGGAGAGGATCGGACGCCGCCGCCCGCTCAAGCGCCATTGGCCCCTGGCGGCGCGCGATGACTGCAAGGCCACGAACTTCTTCGAGCAACTCCCCGGCCGTGCGGCGCTGCTCAAGAAAGGCTGTTTTGACGCCCGTCCCAACGGCGCGCAGCACATCATCGATGGGGAATCGCAGAACGGTCGCAGAAACAGCGCCGCCAACGACGATCAAAATGCTTGGAACGCTGAAGAAAACGCCGACCGCGCCGCCCATGGCGATGGCGAGCCCAACGACGAACAGACCGGCGACGCTGCCGCCGACTGTGGCGAGATCCATCCGCATGCGAAGCGCCCTCTGGGGTTCGATCCAGAGGGCGACGTTAACCTGCTTGTCGTAAAGGGGGAGTTTCTCGCTTGCCTAAAATACGCGGCAAAGGCAGGGCTCGCCGAAGCCTCATCCCCAGGGGCCGCGGGCTCCTGCTTGCTGAGACCTCGCCCTCGGCGCGTCCTGACGCGGGGCGACGCCGGCGAGCGACATCAGGCGGTCGATGCGGTTCTGCGTCGACGGGTGGGTCGAGAAAAGATTGTCCGCGCCGCGTCCGGACAG
>CAZSBU010000165.1:0-5964 GCA_964605055.1 uncultured Caulobacterales bacterium
TTGCTGAACGAGAACGCCCGCCTCCGACCGAATGCGATTGTTCGCGCCCGGCTGCACGCTCGCTTGGTTTTCCTGACGCGCACGAACAACGACTGACGTCAGCTGCGACGGGTTCCAGGTCGCTTCGACCAGAAAATCGAGGCCGGACTGGTTGGCAAGCGCGTCATTTTCCTGCTCGACCTCGAAGAAGCCGATCGAGCCTTCGGCGCTCAAGACGTCTGTCAGCCGCATCGAAACGCCGCCGCGCGCGCCGTAAACAGAGCTATCGCGCGTCACGCCGATCTGGTCGACGCCTTGGTCAAACTGGCGGTCGACGAAAAAGCCTTCGGCGAAGGTCGTCAGGCGGGGCGTGACGAGCACGCCAAGACGCGCGCTGAGCGAGACCTCGTCACGGTCATTAAAGTCGTCGACCGGGTTACGAAAATCGATGCGTCTGAACCCGGCGGAGGCGGATGCTACCAACCGGCTGCGACGTGCGGTGGCTGTTGCGCCAAAAAATAGCTCATCTGTCTGCTGCGGGTCATCCCGGAACGCCGAGTCAGGGCTGCCGCGGCCGACGGTACGACGCGAAAATCCGCCATTGACGCTGATCGCAGCGTTTCGTCCGATATCAAGGCGGCCAAAGCCTGTGCCGCCGAAATCATTGGTGTTTTGGCCTTCCGTATCGGTAAACCGATTGATCCGAGCAAACGAGTTGAACCCAACCTGATGCAACGACCAGATGCTGGTTGCCGACAAGGTTGGATTGACGATGAAGGCGGGGGACCCATCTGCGTCGACCGGGAGCGCAAGCACGTTTGATTCGAATCCTGCGCTCGCGAACAAGCGCGCGTCGACGGTGAATGCCCCGATGATCGGCGCAGCCGCGCGGTCGGACCGCACGAAACGCTCGCCAACCGTCTGAATGCCCGGGTCGGTAACCTGTGCGACCGCACTTGTCGTCGCCAAAGCCTGCGCTGCCGTTGCGCAAATTGCTATGGAAGCGCCCCGCGCGCCGATGCCAAGCTTCATTTCACCCTCCCGCTCGCAAGTCCCACGCGCCATTTAAATTTAGCGGCGACGGCTCCCTAGAATATGCGCTCGCGCACATAGATTGTGTCGCCGGGCAGAATGCGATCCGTCGGCCGTCCGCGGAACTGCTTTGGCTCACCCTCGACGATGCGGGTTACGACAACCGCTTTTTCATTGCCACGGAATGTGAAACCGCCGCCAACAGCGACCGCAGTCAGAACCGTCATGTTCTGGCGGTAGGCGTATTCGCCCGGTCGCGCAACTTCTCCAAGAATAAAAAACGGTCTCGCTGCGGCGACTTGGACGTTCACTTCCGGATCGAGGACAAAGCCTTCGCTAAGGCGCTGCTCCAGCAACGTCTCAACTTCGGCGATGCTGAGACTGCGAACGTCGACCGTCCCGAGAATTGGGGTTGAGATTACGCCCTGATCGTTTACGATGTAGGTTCCCGTCATGCCTTCGACCGTATCCATCCGGATTTCAATCGTGTCGCCCGTGTCGAGCCGGTACGTGGCGTCGCCGGGGGACTGAGGTAGCGGCGGCAACCGACCGTTAGCTGACCCAGCGGTCACGCAGGCGGCGCACAAAAGCGCGGCCACCCACAAAACCGCCGTCCGCGCATGATAGCGTTCGAATTTCATTGTCATCGTCATAGCGTCTCCTGTTGGTTGCGTTCCGCCCCCGCGGATGCCCCATTCCTTGCAATTTTATCGCCGACCTCGAATGGGATCGACGAGGCGAACTACAAGCCGTCCTTCGCGACATCGGTCGCGCAAATCCTCAAAGCGCCGGTTTGATCTGGCTCCCCGAGATCGTCCCTCGAAATGCAATCACGGCACCCGATGGTCGATTTGCGGATAGATACGCCCAACGCATCGCAAACGCCATAAGTCTGACCGAAATCGAGAAATTAACGAATGGAAATCCCGTTTTTCGACACTGCGGGGCAGAGTTGATTTAAATCAATACTTTCGCCGATGGAAAAGCTGTTGGTTAATTTGATCAGGGCTGCCGGAGGGTTCATAATTTAGCTCAAATGCGGTGTTTCCTGTTTGCAGTTGCGAAGGTATGCCCTTTGCGACGGCGTCCCGCGATGGCGCAGCTGCGCCCCAGTAATTGGTGTTGAAATGGCTGAAGTCGACGTAATCATTCTCTCGCTGAACCGTCTGAAAGACACAATCGCCGCCATCGACAGCGCGCTCGCCCAGCGCGGCGTTGAAAAGCGCGTGCTCGTGTTCGACCAGGGCAGCACGCCGGAAGTGGTCGCGGCGCTCCAGGAAAAGGCCCGACAGTCGCCCGAGGTTGTCCTGCAACTTTCCCCGACCAATCTCGGCGTCGCGGGCGGGCGCAACAAGCTGATGGAAATGGGCGATGCGCCCTACGTCGTCTGTCTTGATAATGATGCGGAGTTTGACGGGCTCGACGTTCTGCTGCGCGTCAAGCAGCGATTTGAGGCGAACCCAAAACTGGGGGCAATCGGCTTCAAGATCCTCAACTTCTTCAGCCGCGATCTCGACCTGCGGAACTGGGGTTACCCCAAAGCCCTGCTGGACAAGCAGGACGAGGAGTTCATGAGCACGCGCTTCGTCGGCGCCGGCCATGCGCTGAGGCGCTCCGCATTCGACGAGGTTGGCCGCTACGACCACAGCCTGTTCTTTACCTGGGAGGAGACCGATCTCTCCTTCCGCCTGATCAACGCGGGGTACCGGATCATCTACATGCCGGATCTCGCCGTGCTGCATAAGGTTTCCGCGGAAGAGCGCGTCGACTGGGGACGCAACCGGTATTACTACTTCGTCCGTAACCGGCTGTATCTGACGAGCAAATATCATGGTTCGCCAGCGGAATACGCAACGCGCGCCGTCGGTTATCTCGTCAAGGGCCTTTATAACGGACATGTCGGCCAGGCGATCCGCGCGGTGCGCGATGCGCGCGGCATGGCGCGTGAGCTAGAGCGGGCCGGCGCGCGCGACAGCTTTCGTCTGAACGCGGCGGCGCAGGAATATCTCGCGGAACACGAATACCGCGTACGCGGATCGCTGTTTGAACGCCTGCGGCGGGAAGTATTCACCAAGCTGCCGAACTACGCGGCGCAAAAATAGATCTACCCTGCCCTCAAAACCTGCCGGCAAACGCTCGCCCCGAAGGCGAGCGTTTATGTCTTTGCGCAACGCTGGCGGCGGAGAATGATCCACTCTGGACGCAATGGATCGAATGGATCGCGGTCGCCTCTGATTGAACGTCGCCTTCGCCAACTGGAATGGCGAGGTTAGGTCCGTCGTAAGGGGTGGCGGATAACTTTTTTGTTGGCCATATTGCCGCAGCGGATTGGGCCATCAGGAATAAAGAACAGGGCGGCCCGAGGGCCGCCCCTTCCAGTCTGAGATGTGTGCGTGCGCCTAGAAGTCGAAGCGCAGGCCGAACTGGACGCGCCAGAGCGAGGCGTCCGAGTTGATGTTCTGCGCCGCGCCCGAAGGAACGAACGATGAGTAGGTGTATTGCGTAGTTTCGTCAGCCGTAGCCGGCGCCAACCCGCTTACAGCGACGACGTTTCCCGTAAATGGAAAGCCAACCTGGCGCAGGATGTTGTTCCGGTCGCCGAGAAGGTTCGGCAAGTTCTCGATGTCGACAAAGAATTTCGGCTTCAGTTTCCAGACCGGCAACAGTTCCTGCTGGAAGCGGAAATCGAGATCGAGGAACCAGTCCGAGCGGAACGCATTGCGCGGCGCGATCTCGCCGGCAAATTCGTCGGCGCCAATCGAGCTCAGGAAGTTGAAGAACGCCGCCTGATTGAAGCCCGGCGCAAAGGTCACATTCGGATCATCCGGTCCCGTTGGGATGTAAAGAAGGGCGCGGTTTGTGCCGCCGCTCTCGAAGAAAGCGCCCCTGCGGAAGGTCAGGCTGTAGGGCGAGCCCGAGCGCGCCGAGAAGAAGAAGCCAAGCGACGTCGTCAGATCGCGGACGAACTGCTCGCGCAGCGTTACGTTCGCCGTGACGTTGTGCTTGACTTCAAAATTGCTTGTCGCCAACGGGTTGCGGTTGATGTCCGCGTTGGCGACGTTCCGGAAGTTGGAGAGCGAAACCGAGCTCGTGCCGGGGAAGACGTCCTGCGCGTCCAGAAATGCGTAACCAAGTTGCAGGTCAAGTTCAGTCGTGCGGTCGCCGAAGAATGACTTGAATTCGAAGTCTTTCGAGAACACGCCGGATATCGAGAAATTCCGATCGCCTTCAAGCGCGTTCGTCAGGATGATGGTGTCGCGGCCGCCCGGAGGGTTGCCATTGGTAAAGCACGCGTCGGTTACGTTGGCGAAGCCTTCGCGTACGCCGAGGAAGGTCGCGCCGCAGCCCGCGAGAAGCGGATCGACGTGCCGGTAAATCGGCCGACCGTCAATCGTGTTGCCGGTTTGGGTCAGCGACAAGTCAACAACGTCGTAGCTGTTGCGGCCGCGGCTGTAGATAAAGTCAATCTGCGCCGTCCAGTCATCGAAAAGCCCGCCGGCGGCGCCGCCGAAATCGGTATTGTGCGTGAAGCCGAAATTGGCGCGCACGACCGTCGGCAGTCTCAGATCGGGATCGATGACGTCTGTCCGTCCGTCGGCCGCGAGCGCGAAGCCCTGCGCCGCATTGGCAAGACAGGTCGGGATCGTCAGCGCGCCGGTCGTGCCGACATTCAGGTCAGCCGCCGTACACGCGCCGGTGAACCCGCCGGGCGTCTGGATCGCCGTTACGCCGCTGAGCAGGTTGCCTGAGTTCGAGAAGGCGTTCGAATACCAGACCGTCGGGTCGCCGCCGGAGAATACGCCAGCGCCGCCGCGGAACGTCGTCGAGCCAAAGATCGTGTCGCCCGCTTCATAGGTGAGACCAAGGCGCGGGAGGAACGCGTTCAGCCCATCAAAGCCGTTATCGTTTTGGAACCCGTAACGTTGGACGAATTGCGGGTTTAGCAGGGGCGTGTCGCCCGACTTGTAGAAGTCGTAGCGCAAGCCGATGAGCGCCGTCAGGCGGTCGGTCAGCTGCCAGCGGTCTTGCGCATAGAGTGAGTGGATGCTGCGCGAGAAGTTCGCGGCAGCGTCGTTGATGTCGCCAGTGAACGAGTTCTGGAAGGTGGCCCCCGCCGCGCCAGCGAGGTTTGTGCCGTTGAAGAACGAACTCGTTCCGTTGTTCAACTGGCCCGCTTGCAGGTCCGCGAGGCTGGCGAAGATGAGTGTGCCTGTCGCGTTCTGCGCGAACAGGTTGAACGTCGACTGGCTTTCGAGGTCATAGCCAAACGTGAAGCTGTGATCGCCGATCGTGTAGTCCGCCTTGGCGCGGATCTGGTCGATCTGGAATTCGCCGGCGTTGGCCTGGCGCGAGAAGCCGGGACCGGCGATGACGGCGCCGTCGTTAAGGCCGACGAATACGCGCGGGATCGGGTTGCCGTCCTGCGCTTCGCCGCCGCCCACGGGGTCCTGAATGTCGTTGATGTCGGCGCGCGAGGCCCGGATCTCGGTGGAGAAATTGTCCGACCATTGCGAGAAAAGACGCGCAGAATAGGTTTGCGAGCGCGTGCCCTGATTGAAGAACGTGTTGCCGAAGATGAACTGGCGATTGCCGAAGCTCTGATCGTCGGGGTTAGTGGAGATTTCGTTCAGCCGCTGGTAGGTGAACGCGAGGCGGTGGGCGTCCGTGATGTTCCAGTCCCAGCGGGTCATAATCCGGCGGCTGTCACGCGGACGAAGCCGGGCAATGCCGCCCGTCGGGATGCCGCGGGCTTCGAGCGCTGCGCCAATGGCTTCCACATCGGCAAGCGGCGCATGGGCGAATTCGGTCGCGAAGCCGCCGCCAAGCGGGCCGAAATCCTGCGGCTGGTTCTCGATGGTTTCTTCGTAGGCGACGAAGAAGAACAACTTGTCTTCGATAACCGGACCGCCTAGCGTCGCGCCCCAGTTATAGTCGCGGAATGGAGTCGTGTTG
>CAZSBU010000166.1:0-5804 GCA_964605055.1 uncultured Caulobacterales bacterium
AGCTACACGCCGCGTCGGCAGTCAGAGTGAAAACGATGAAATTTGCGTCCCGTTCCTGTAACGCCAGCAGGGGGCCAATGTGGAAGCCGGCGCTTGCGACGACGCGCTGGGGCACAGCGATGGGCAGTTTGAACGATTGCAGTCCAGCCTCGGAAAGAAAAAGGGCGAGCCCATGATCCTGATGTTGCCAGAAGTCATGATCATCGACGATCGCCGCCGCCGGAGTCAAAAAAGTTTCGATCTCGGCTTCGGGAACGCTCAACGCAGCGAGTTGATCGTGCGCCTCCCCCAAAAGGTTCTTCATAATGATCGGGTTCTGCCGGGTCTCGCGCCCCTGCGTCTGCGTCGGCAGGTAGAACGAGACTGCAATGGCCGGCGCGGCTTCAATAAGGTTGGTTAATTCAGTCCTCGAAAACATCCTTTTATCCTTGTCTCAGCCTCGTCGCACTCGAAGGGCTCGCGCCGATCAGAGCGTGTCGAGGTCGCGGATTGAGTGGCCGCCCTTGGCGTTGTTCTGGCGTCCAAAATTGCTTTGAAGTTTGCGCAGCATCTTCTGCACGGCGCCGGCGTTCGCCTCCTGCAAGGTCGCGCCTTGATGAGTGACGGCTACCGGCTGCTGGCCCGTGGGCCGCACTTCAAGCAGGCATCGTTTATCGTCGTCCCCGCCTTTACTGGCGTTCTCATCGCTCAGGTGCACTTCAACGCGAGTGATCTGATCGGCAAAGCGCGACAGGCCATCCCGGATGTCCGCCTCGATCTGCGCGGTCAACGCGTCACGGCCTTCGATATTGTCGTCTGTATTGACCTGAATTTGCATGATCGCGCCTCCGGTTGATTTATTCGCTCATTGATGTCCGCGTGGGACATCAGGGTGAGATTGAGGGATTGGCAAATGCGGCATGCATCGCTCGCATGTGCTGATTAAACGCTCAGGGCCGGGATGCGTTCCGGGATCCTTCGACGATTGCCGAGCCCAAACTGCGTATCGCCGCCAAATCGAAGCAAAATGCCGATTCAGCGAGATTGGGTGCTAAACTTGGAACGGAAAGTGACGGACCTGGTTGGGCAAGTGGCGGAGAGGAAGGGATTCGAACCCTCGATACGGTCACCCATATACGCCCTTAGCAGGGGCGCGCCTTCGACCACTCGGCCACCTCTCCAACGCGCGGAAAATGTCGGCATTCCGCTGCGGATGCAAGGACAAACCTTGGTCCATTGAAAAACGGTCCCGAGGCTCGGCGTTTTAAAGACAGGCGCCGCCTTCGCCGTGGAAGTTCGCGAGCGATCCTGCGTTGAGGTCCGCCGCTGCCGCTTCTTCCCGATCCGTTTCCGCTACGTACTCGACGTAGGTGCGGCATTCCGAATCTGTGGCGTTCGCTGGCCCCGCGTCAGCGGCGAGCGATTCGAGGCGACTGCTTTCGGCATCGGGATTTCCGGTTTCAAAACCAAGGTGCGGCGCCGGACTGGGCGCAGCTGTGCTCTGCGCCGCAAGGTCATCCACGATGTCGCTCCAAGGTTCCGCAGGCTCTTGGTTGGGCTGGTCGCCCACATCGCTGGACCCAGTTTCCACGACAACAGCCGCTCCCAGGGCGACGTCCGGCAGGTTCATCTCGCCACCAACTGGGTCTTCGGCTAGCGATGCTTCCACGCCGGCAATTGGCGGCGAGGAAGATTGGGCGTTGCTGCGCTGGGAAGGATCGCGCCTGTTGCGGACGTGGTTCGCTCGGGCTGGACGCACAGCGGGTTCATTGGCAACCGGAACCGGGGACGCGCCAGCTGCGTCCAGCGCCGCATCGACAATGGGCGGGGGCGCAGGAGGCGGAGGCGGATTGAGGATCGGATCGGCGAGCGCCACTATTCGAGCCTGAAGCGGCGGCACTGGCCCATCGGCCCGAAGCGCTGGCGCCGATGCAATGCGCGCCGCAGGGCCCCCGCGTTCGATGTCGGCGGCGAGGCGGCCAGCGATCGGCCCCGAAGCAAGGCGGCTGCGATAGACTTGCGTATTTTCCAGCACGCGCTGCACGTAATTGCGGGTCTCCTCGAACGGGATGAGTTCGAGCCAGTCGAGCGGATCGACGCCCGGCGCGCGCGGATCGCCATAGGCGGCGACCCATTGATCGACGCGCGCCGCGCCTGCGTTATAGGCCGCGAACGACATGATCCATGATCCGCCAAAGCGTTCGAACAAATGCGAAAGGTGCGCGGCGCCGAGCGTCATATTGTAGTCGGGATCGTTCAGCAGGTCCGCCTGCCGGTAAGCCAGCCCTTCCTTGCGCGCGGTAATTTGCGCCGTCGACGGAATAAGCTGCATGACGCCGCGCGCGCCAGCGCTGGAAAAGGCGCGCGGGTTAAACTCGCTCTCTTGACGCGAGATGCCGAGGATGACTTCAGCCGGAACGAACCGCTCCGCGCGGGAGGGGATAGCGATGGTTGGATAGGCGACCTCGGCGGTGAAGGCGTTATTGCGGATAGCGACCTTCCCGGCACGGACGGTTATGTGGGGCGCGCTCATGCGACTGGCGAGTTCCGCCAGAAGCAGATATTCGCCCGGCGAGGAGAGCCTGTCGTCGAGATGGTAGGCGAAGATCAAAAACCCCTGACTATCGCCCGCCTCGGCAAGAAGGCGCAACGCGTCAGCTGCGGGCCGCGAACCGAACCGCGCGCGATCGTCCGGCGTCGGGCCGCTGTTGATTTCGAACCCGCGCGCCGCGGCGTCGCCGCCGATCCGTTCAGCGGCGAGTTGACCGTAAAATGTATAAATGTGGGCTGAGGCGGCCTCATACCGTCGTTTGGCGACCTCCTCGAGGCCTCGGGCCTCAGCGGCGCGCGCCATCCAGTATTGACCGCGTGCGAGCGAGATGGGCGTGCCGACCGATGCGGTTAAGGCGGCGAAGTGCGTCTCGGCCCGCGCTGCGTCGTCGAGGAAACGCAAGGCAATCCATCCGGCTGCAAACTGCGCCTCGGCGAAGCCTTCTGCCTTTGGTTCAAGCCCGTGTAGCGCCGCCATGGCGTAGGCGTCAGCATAGAGCCGGTTCTTCAGCGCCCATCGCATCAGCAGGCGGCGTTCTTCCCACCAGCGGTCTGGATTGCGCAGGATTTCTGGCGTCGTGTCGGCCTGGCGCGCTATCTGGATCGCCAGCGGCTCATTTTCGCTGCGGCGGTAATAGCGCACGGCGGCAAGCATTACGCCGGGATCGGTCCGGTCCTGGTCGTTGAGACTCGCGTACAGGCGCGATGCTTCCGCGCCGCCGCTCAGTAGCGCGATACGCGCCTCGGCTCGCCGACGCATTTCAGGAGGCAGTTTCGACAAGACGCGGCGCGCCGTCCCAACTTCCCGCTCCCAGAGCAACCGGTCCACGCGATTATTGTGGTCGATAGCCGTCAGGCGTCCGCCGTAATTGGCGAGAAAACGCTGTTCTTCCTGCAGCGTGAACGTCCCGCCGATCCAGGCGTCGCGCAAAGTGAGCTCCGCCGCTTCGGTTTCTCCGCGCGCCAGCTGAGCGCGGGCGAGATGCACCTTGCCTTGGGTCGAAACGGGATCTCGCGCGCGAAAGAACTCCGCCACGTCGGCGGTCGGCATGCCCGATGGCATGCGTTTTTCAAGGTGCGTTTGTATGCGGGTCGCCATCGGCCATTCAGGATTGGCGTCAAGAAACGCCCTGCCGGCGGCGATGTCGACATTAGGATCATCCGCATAAAAATAATACCAGCGCGCCAGATTGGCGGCGGTGGGGCTTTCGAGATTGTTGATGGCTGCGAGCGCGCGAGAAAATTGCTTACGTGATATCTCGTCGCGAATGACGCGAAGCCTTTCGACGTCGTTGCGACTGGCGAATTGCGAAGCCGGCGCCTCAGGCTTGACGCGTGGAACGGCGGCGTCTTGCTGGGCGCTTAGTCCAGTCGAGCAGAACAACGCCGCTATGGCGCCGATGGACCCTAACAAAAAGGAACCGCGTCCGCGAGGGAGCCGTTTCAGCATCGCTTTTAATCCCCTTGGCCGTGCGCAACCGGCATTGATGGTCACCGCGCAGAGCCCACTTTTTCGTTGCGGGGCGAGACGACGCTCAACCCGCCAGATAGACGCCCAACCCCCTCGGGCGCCGCAAATAACTGGTCAACCATCGCGCCTACGGCGGTGGACCTGCTCAATTAGACACGACAAGCGTTACCAATCCGCACTGGCGCCGACGCAAAACCGTCATCTTGCCGCCATGCCTTGCGAAGAGTATCGAAGCCGGAAGTTAAAATCAAAAATCAAAGTTTGTTCACATGACGTACGACGAGATGCTGCAACTTTCTGGTTCCATCACCGCCCTTGTAACGCCGTTCCGCGACGGGGCGGTCGATGCAGCGACATTCCAGCGCCTTGTCGAACGCCAGATCAAGGCGGGTTCCGCAGCGGTTGTGCCTGTTGGCACCACGGGCGAGTCCGCCACGCTCAGCCATGCGGAGCATCGGCGCGTCATTGAATTGGCCGTCGAGGCGGCGGGCGGACGGGTTCCGGTGATCGCTGGCGCCGGTTCAAACGCGACGGCAGAGGCCATTGAACTGGCCCGGTTCGCCGAGCGCGCTGGGGCAGACGCCATTCTTGCGGTAACCGGTTACTACAATAAACCGACCCAAGCCGGGCTTATTGCGCATTTCTCCGCTCTGCATGACGCGATTGGTTTGCCGATCGTGCTTTACAATGTGCCCGGACGGACGGTCGCCAATCTCTCGGTCGAGACAATCGGCAAGCTGTCGAAATTGCCACGCATCATCGGTGTCAAGGATGCAACGGGCGACCTGGCTCGCGTCGCCTTGCAGCGGCTCGCTAGCGGCCGGGACTTCATCCAGCTTTCCGGCGAGGACATGACGGCGGTCGGCTTCAACGCCATGGGCGGGCGGGGCTGTATCGGGGTGACGGCTAACGTTGCGCCAGATCATTGCGCCCGCATGCAGGCGGCTAGCCTTGCCGGCGATCTAGCCGCCGCCATTGCAATCCAGGATCAACTGGCGCCGCTACACGAAGCGCTGTTCATCGAGACGTCGCCCGGTCCGGTGAAATACGCCATGTCCCTCATGGGCCTTTGCACGCCGGATCTGCGTTTGCCGCTCGCGCCCACATCGGAGGAAACACAGGCCCGCGTTCGCGCCGCGCTCGAGCGTCTCGATCCGATCCTCTGATGGCTGCGGGCAAACCGGACCCGGCGCGCCGCATCGTTGCAGAAAACCGGCGCGCGCGATTCGATTATGCGATCGAAGATGTGCTGGAGGCGGGAATTGTCCTGCGCGGCACGGAGGTCAAAGCGCTTCGAGAAGGCAAGGCCACCATCAAGGAGGCCTACGCCTCGCCCGAGAATGGCGGCATCTGGCTCATCAACGCCAATATTCCCGAATATTCGGCTGGCAATCGCGAGAACCACGATCCCAAACGGCCGCGAAAACTGCTGCTTCACGAGCGAGAAGTAACGCGCTTGTCGCAAGCCGTGGAGCGCAAGGGGTATACCATTGCGCCGTTGCGGCTCTATTTTAACGAGAAAGGCGTCGCCAAGCTTGAAATCGGCCTCGCTATCGGGCGAAAGGCCCCGGATAAGCGCGACGCCCAGAAGGATCGCGACTGGGCCCGTCAGAAACAACGCCTGATGCGCGATCGCGGTTAGAACGGAGGCGTCATGAACGCTGAACAACCTGTCGACAAACCGAAAACGCTGATCAATCCACCAGTCGCTTTTTTTGTCTCGCTCGTCGCCGGCTATGTCATTCGCCTCTATCAGGGCGGTCGCCTTCCCATGCCGCGCGCGGTGGCGGAGGGTATCGGCGGA
>CAZSBU010000167.1:0-5803 GCA_964605055.1 uncultured Caulobacterales bacterium
GAAGGGGCGGGCTTGGGCTTCGCAACGCAACTGACGATGCTGCGCGCGCCGAGCCTGTCGCAGGCGCTTTTCCCATTTGTTTTCCTGTTCGGGTCGATCTGGCTTTTCCATCAGCTGAACCGGCGGTCGGAGATCGCTGTCATGCGCTCGGCTGGGCTGTCGGTCTGGCGCGTGATCGCCCCCGTCGCCCTCGTCGCCTCAATCGTCGGGTTCCTGTCGATGACTGTGCTCGATCCGCTCGCTGCGCGCTTATTGATCGCCGGGGAAAATCTGAAGAACGACTTACGCGGCAAGCCCCAAAGCTTCATGAAGCTGCATGGCGACGGGATCTGGATGCGCCAACGCGAAGGCGAGAGCCTGCTTCTGATCAATGCGTCGAGTATTGATCCCTCGAGCGGCGCGCTGCGCGGCGTACGCCTGTGGCGCTTTGACGATAGCGGGGCCTTTCGCGAACGCATTGACGCCGTAGACGCGACGTTCGGGACGCGCGCGCTCAATCTCAATCAAGCCACGACCACCGGCCCCAACGTCACGGCGCCGCGCTCGCCGATCTATATCCTGCCAACGAACCTGACGCCGGACGACCTGAGAAGCGGCGCGCCTAGCCCTGAAATGATGTCGCTCTGGGACCTGCCGGATTTCATCCGCCTTGCAGAAACGGCCGGCCTGCCGAGCGAGCGCTACAGCATGCGCTTTCATGATCTGTGCGCCACGCCTTTGAAATTCGTCGCCATGGTTCTCATCGCGGCGATGTTCTCGCTCCGACCCGTGAGGTCTGGCGGCGCGTTCCGCCTCGTCCTGATGTCGGTCGGGGTCGGCTTTGCGCTCTACCTTCTTACTTCCATTGCGCGCGCGCTTGGAGAAACCGGCGTCGCCCCCATCGCACTGGCCGCATGGACGCCGGCCCTGGTCGCCACGCTCATCGCCCTCTCCCGCCTCCTCGCTGTGGAAGAAGGATAGGACCAGCGCGCGCCGACGGTGTAGACCCCCGGGCGCGGCTCAGATAACGATCGCTAGGGGTCGTCCTTCCTGCCCGTCAGTTTAAGCTCACTTCGTTGCCGGAGTTCTTTTTGCGTCACCGAAGGCAGATCGCGCGCCTTGGCGCTTCGACGGTTCTGGCCGGAACCGCGAGCCTCGCGCTCGCGCTCGTCCCCTCGCGCGCACAAGAAATAGACGCTGAGCCGCCGCTCGCGGATCTCGCCGTTGGCGAGCGTCGCGGCGCTGGTCCCTCCACGCCCGAAAGCGTTTTGTTCGAGGCCGATAACGTAACGCGCGATAATGAAGATGGTCCGATTGTCGCCGAGGGGAATGTGATTGCCTATTTCGGCGATCGCCTCGTGCGCGCTGACCGGCTGGTTTACGATCCTGCTACAGACGTTGTCGTCGCCGAGGGAAACGTCTCGATCACCGACAAGGGGCTGGAGACGGCTTTTGCAGGCCGGGTCTTTCTGACCGGCGATCTGCGCGACGGCATTGCCGAGAACTTCAGCGCGCTGCTGGCGGAGAACGCCAAGCTCGCCGCCGACTCCGCCGTGCGCGAACAGGGCGCGCGCACGAAGCTGCGCAAAGCGGTCTTCACCTCCTGCCCCGTATGCGACAAGGAAGGCGACGCGAAAACGCCGACCTGGCGCATCAAGGCGTTGCGGGTAACGCGCGATCAGGAGCGACAGGTCGTGCGCTTCCACCATGCCTTTTTCGAGATCAAGGGCACGCCGATCCTCTATTCGCCATATTTGCAGGCGCCGGATCCGGAGGTCGAGCGCCAGTCGGGCTTCCTCACCCCTGCGATCGGGGCGTCGAGCCGCCTCGGGTTCAACGTCGAACTGCCGTATTATCTCGCAATCTCGAATCATCAGGACGCGACGTTTTTCCCGAAATACACCTCGAACGATGGCATTCTGTGGCAGGGCGAATGGCGCCGGCGCGGCAATGACGGTTATCATGTGCTTTCGGGCGGCGTCATCGACTTCGATAATGAGCGGCTAGACGAAAACGGGCAAATCCCCGTTGATGTGCCCGGCGTCAGGTGGCACTTCTTTGGCAAAGGCTATCGCAATTTCGGCGAGCGGCTGACGGCCGGATACGACATTGAGCGGATTTCCGACGACACCTATCTGCGCCGCTATGACGTACAACGCCGGGGCGACTTGCGGCAGGAACTCGACACGGCGAGCACCAACCGTCTGCGGTCGAACGCTTATTTGCGCTGGGCGGACGGCAATACGCTTTTCACGGCGGACAGCTTTCTCTTTCAGGGGTTGCGCAACACCGATGAAGCGAGCCTGACGCCTTACGTCTTGCCGTTGTTGAATTTGCGCCAGGACTTGCCCGACGTTTTCGCCGGGGGCGACGCGACCGTAAACGTCAATTTTGCGTCACTGCAGCGAACGGGCGGCGTCGACTCGCGTCGGCTGACGACGAGCGTCGCGTGGGAACGTGAAGTAATCACCCCCGGCGGGCACCGCTTCAACGGGTTCGCGGAAGTCCGCGCCGACGCCTACCGGTTCGAAGATCTCGACGAGGGCACGGAAACCCTGCCGGGCGTAGCGGGTTCTAACAATCGCAATCGCGGCCGCTTCGCCCCAACTGCGGGCGTTGAGTGGTCCTATCCGCTTACACGGCGCGCCGGTGGCGCACGGCTGTTTGTCGAGCCCCGCGTGCAGGTGGCTGTCAGTCCGTCGAACGCCAATCCCATCGGCATCATCAACGAAGACTCCCAAAGCATCGAGTTCGACTATGCGAGCCTGTTCGACGCCAATAAATCCACTGGCTTCGATGCCTTTGAGGATGGACAGCGCATCAATGCGGGCTTCGTCGCCTCGGCAGTGTTCGACAGTGGCCTGAAACTCGAAGGCGAGATTGGCCAGCAGTTCCGCCTGCAATCGACGTCGGCGTTTGACCGGTCCACCGGACTCGGGTCGACCCGGTCCGATCTCGTGGGCTCGATGAACCTGCGCTATCGGGACGTTATCGGCGTCGAGAACCGCTTCCGGATCGACGATGGCGGCGGCGGCATCCAGCGCGCCGAATCCCTCGCCTATCTCAATCTGTGGCGCCTGAGGGGCAATCTCAGCTATGTGCGGCTGAACGAAGAGAACGCTTTGGCGGAGCTTAACCGGCGCGAGGAGCTGAACGCCGGCGTATCGGGCCGGCTTTCGCGGCACTGGACCGCTGGCACCAGCTGGCGTCAGGACCTTCTCGCCAACCAATTGATTACTCAGGACTTTGCGCTGACCTATCAAGACGATTGCTCGCTGTTCGAGCTGGTCTATCGGCGCAACCGCACGCAGGATGTTGGCTTGCCTGCGGATAATGCGTTCCTCATACGGTTCACGCTGACAGGTCTCGTCGACTAAGCCCAGCAAGAGCCGAGAGGCTGGTTGCGCTTCGCCGCGATTGGACTATTTTGTCAGCGGGCTGGGAGCCGTTCCACGGGATCGATCGAGCGGCAATATTTGAGGCGGAAACTGCCTGCGCGTTCCGAAGCGTCCGGAGGCGATCCGTCGGACGGCTTAGGTCGGAGCCGTGCGTCAGGGAGTTTTACCTGCTGCCGAGCCTGAGCGATCCAATTTTGCCTTAGGGATCGCCCGAAACGGGAGCCCGAAACGGGAGTAAGCGTTCGTGAATTCAACCGGATTTCGTTTCCTGTCCGCCGCATTCATTTGGGCTGGCGTCTGCGTCGCAGGGCCCGCGTTGGCTCAAGCCGGCGCGCCATCCGCAGAGGAAGATCGCACTGGCATTCCGGAGACCTATGAGGGTCCGGTAAGCGCCGTCGCCGCCATAATTGACGATAAAGTCATCACGACTTTCGACGTCGAACAGCGCATGCGCTTGATGATGATCTCCGCGGGCGGCCGGGTAACGGCGGAGATGCTGCCGCAACTGCAGCAGCAGGCCGTGAACGACCTCATCGACGAGCAGTTGAAGCTCGCCGAGGCGAAGAAATACGAACTTGAGCCGGACAAAGGCGAGATCGACGGGGAAATTCGCGCCATGGCGGCCGAAGGCGGGGTGACGTTCGAACAGCTCACCGCGACGCTCGCCGCCGATGGCATTTCGGTTGACGCCCTGCGCAATCAGATCGAAGCCGGGATCGTCTGGCCACGCCTCGTTCAGGGACGCTACGGCAAGCGCATCCGGGTAAGTGACGAGGAAATTGAAGCAACGCTCCAGCGCATGCGCGATGACGCAACACAGGAACAGTTTCTCGTTTCAGAAATCTGCATTCCTGTCCCGGAGCAATCCCAAGCGCAGGCTTTCTATGAAGGCGGCCTGCAACTGATCGAACAGATGCGGCGCGGCGTGCCGTTTGCAGTGGTCGCTCAACAGTTCTCCGCCTGCACGACGGCGGCGGCTGGCGGCGATCTCGGCTGGGTGCGGGCGGGAGAATTGGCGCTGGAACTCGATGAAGCCTTGCGCGCGCTCCCCCCCGGCTCGGTTACCAATCCTATTGCCTCGGAAGGCGCATTCATGATCCTTGCGGTGCGCGATAAACGCGCCGCAATCGTCGCCGGCGAGAAAAGCTGGACGCTCGCCTATGCCGGCGCGCCCTTGTCGATTGGCCGCGCCGCCGCCCGTCAAGCGCTTGAGGGCCTGCCGAGCGCGGCGGCTTGCAGCGAACGCGCCGTCCGCCGCGACCTCGGACCTGAAATCGGCGTTGCGCTGATTGAGAACGCCACACTATCAAACGTTGACGAGCGGTTCCGCGACGCCATCGCCTCGCTCGATCGCGGTGACCTCAGCCCCATCATCGAAGCCGATGATGCGCTTCATGCGGTTTATGTCTGCGAACTCGACGAGGGGCTCGGCATTCCGTCGCGCGCCACGATCGAGGACCGGCTTTATGGTCGCCAGCTGCAGCGGATATCGCAGCAATATCTGCGCGACGTGGAGCGCAAATCGCTCGTCGACAACCGCATGAAGGCGGCGGCGCAGCAGGCGCAACGCCGGGCTTCCACCAACGGATAGGGTTGCGCTCTTGCCGACAGGCGGCGCCTTTCAGCATACAGACGAAATTGCAACGCCGATTGCCGTCTCCATGGGCGAACCGGGCGGCGTCGGCGGGGAAATTTCCGTCGCTGCGTGGCGCGCCCGGCGCGCCAGCGATACGCCCTTTTTTATTATCGACGATCCAGACCGGATTGCCGCTTACGGCGCGCCGGTTCGCGTGATCGACGCGCCGTCAAAGGCGGCGGCGGCGTTTGCGGACGCGATCCCGGTCATCGATCTCGGGCGCGTGGTTTCCAGCGTTGCAGGACGAGCCGACCGGGCGAACGCTAATGCCGTTATCGCTTCGATCGAGCGGGCCGTCGGCTTTTGCCTTGCGGGCGAGGCCGTGGCGATGGTGACGAACCCCATCCAGAAGGCGAGCCTCATCGCCGAGGGATTTCAATTTCCGGGGCATACGGAGTTCATCGCTTCGCTCACGTCGGGGGCCGATTTGCCAAATGGCCGGCGCTGGCGCGGCCCGCTCATGATGATCGCCGGACCTGACCTGCGGACGATACCCGTCACCATCCACCAATCCGTCCGAGAGGCTGCCGCCGCCCTGAGCCCAGACAGGATCATTGCCGCCGGACGCGTCGCCGCCGAGGCGCTGACCCATGATTTCGGTATCGCCGCCCCGCGCATCGCCATCTCCGGGCTCAATCCCCATGCCGGCGAAGACGGCGCCATCGGGCGCGAGGACGCGGAGATCATTGCGCCCGCCGTCAGGGCGCTGCAGGCGGAAGGCGTCAGCTGCGTGGAAATCAAGAGCGGCTACGGCCTCGACCTGGATACCGAGCTCAAGATGCTGCGCGCC
>CAZSBU010000168.1:0-5796 GCA_964605055.1 uncultured Caulobacterales bacterium
TGACCCAGCTTCATGCGGGCGGAAAGTTTGACCAGAATTCCTATAAGGTCTCCGGCGGCCTTCATGGCGTCGGCGTCTCAGTTGTTAATGCGCTTTCGGAATGGCTGGACATGCGCATCTATCGCGGCGGTAAGGAGCACTACATTCGGTTCCTGCTCGGGGTGCCGGTCTCGCCCCTCGCGGTAGTTGGACCAACCGACAGGACTGGAACCGAGATCACGTTTCTTCCGTCCGATACGATCTTTACACAGACTGAATTTGATTACGAGACGCTTGAGCATCGCTTGCGGGAATTGGCGTTTCTCAATTCGGGCGTGACGATAAAGTTGCGCGATACGCGACATGTTGAGGCGCGTGAAGAGACTATGTTGTATGACGGCGGTCTCGAGGCGTTCGTCCGTTATCTCGACAAGGCGCGCACGCCGCTGATTGATCGACCTGTTGCTTTCTCGACAGAACGCGACGGCCTTAGCGTTGAGGTCGCGATGTGGTGGAACGAGTCCTACCACGAAAAAGTCTTGTGTTTTACGAACAACATCCCGCAGCGCGATGGCGGTACGCACCTTGCGGGTTTCCGCGCTGCGCTGACGCGCATCGTCAACAATTACGCGGCCGAGTCCGGACTGGCTAAGAAAGAAAAAATCGCCATCACGGGCGACGACGCGCGTGAGGGGCTTACCTGCGTTCTGTCGGTAAAGGTGCCTGACCCGAAATTCAGCTCCCAAACAAAAGACAAGCTTGTTTCATCGGAAGTTCGTCCCGTTGTTGAGAGCATCGTCGGCGAAAGACTTTCGGAATGGCTTGAAGAGCACCCGGGCGAGGCTCGCAAGATCATCCAGAAAATTGCGGAAGCGGCCATGGCGCGCGAGGCGGCGCGTAAGGCCCGCGAATTAACGCGGCGCAAGTCTGCTCTGGACGTATCTTCTCTGCCCGGGAAACTGGCTGATTGCCAGGAACGAGACCCGGCGAAGTCCGAATTGTTCATCGTCGAGGGCGATTCAGCCGGCGGTTCGGCGAAGCAGGCGCGTAACCGTGACAATCAGGCGGTGCTGCCTCTTAAGGGAAAAATCCTGAATGTGGAGCGGGCGCGTTTCGATAAGATGCTCTCGAGCCAGGAAATTGGCACGCTGATCACGGCGCTAGGGGCGGGGATCGGGCGCGACGACTTCAATCCCGACAAACTGCGTTATCATAAGATCATCATCATGACCGACGCCGACGTCGACGGTTCGCACATTCGGACCTTGCTGCTGACGTTCTTCTACCGCCAGATGCCCGAGGTGATCGCACGCGGACATCTCTTTATCGCCCAGCCGCCGCTCTACAAGATCACGCGCGGCAAATCGGAGCAGTATTTACTCGACGAAGCGGCTCTTGAGAATTATCTGTATAATGAAGGGGCGACTGAAGCTCAACTCATTCTTGAAGAGGGCGAAACCGTCCAGGGCGTCGATCTGGCCGACGTCATCGCTAAATCGCGCCGCATACGGTCGATTGTACGTGATCTGCCAGCGCGGTTCCCGCGATCAATCGTTATTCAGGCCGCACTTGCCGGCGCGCTGCACGAGGCTGAGGCGCAAGATCGTGATAGTCTTGCGTCAAATGTTGCCGATCGCCTCGATATGATTTCTGAAGAGTATGAACGGGGATGGCGTGGTGCCGCCGATGGCGAGGGCGGCTATGTGTTCGAGCGTGACCTTCGCGGCGTCGCCGAGCGTTTTATCCTGAGCCGCGATCTTCTGGTTTCCGCTGATGCGCGCAAGGCGCAAGCCGCCGTTTCCGAGATTGCAGAGTTTTTCCAGCGGCCAGCGGTTCTCGTCAGAAAAGACCTACGAACGACAGTTTTTGGTCCGGAGGATTTGCTGGATGCGGTGCGTACTGCCGGCGAAAAGGGCGTTGCGCTTCAGCGTTACAAGGGTCTTGGCGAAATGAACCCGGAACAATTGTGGGAGACGACGCTCGACGAGAACGCTCGCGTGCTATTGCAGGTCAAGGTGAAAGAAGCGGACGGCGCCGACGATATTTTTTCGCGCCTCATGGGCGATGTCGTCGAGCCGCGGCGTGAATTCATTCAAGCGAACGCTCTTATGGCGGAATTGGACGTTTAACGGTCAATTGCACGCCTGCAAATTCAGCGTTCACCCTTGCACTAATTTGGCTTCGAGAGCCTCGCGCGGCGCCGGCGGAGGCGACGGAGCGTAGCCGAGACGGGCAAGCATCTGGACTGTGCCGCCTCCCGGCGCAAGCATCTGGTGGACACGCCTATAGGGCTCGGCCATTTCCGGGAATTCCTGCAACGCCTGACTGAGCGGGTGAAATGCGACGCCGGCGGAGGTGGCCGCGAGATGCATCCTCACCCAAGCGCGCCCCGCTTCGATTTGATCGGCGCGCGTATTATTAGCTGTGACCGTAGCGGCAAAGCAGCGCGAGGAAGCAATTGCTGCGTCATATGTTTTTAATCCCTCTTTGTACGCAATGCTTTGCGCATCATCGAGCGCCACGCGCGTTATAACGCCGGCGAGCGAGAGGGCTTCGAGCATGGGTCCTTCGAAAGCAAGGCCCCAAGGCGAGTTTTCAATTTCTGCCTTGCCAATGCGCGTAACGTCGATACTTTCTCTGCGTGTGCGATCAAGGGTCCATTCAATCCGCCAAGCGTCGGCTGCGATCGACCGCAGCATGTCGACGGACAGCGCATCCGAAACCATGAGGGCTTCAACGCCAGCAACGCTCGCGCCGGCTATGAGGTCGAGCGTTGGACGGTCAATATCTCGGTCGGATGAGAAAGGCGTTCGAATCGTACGCCGCTCTTCCGCCACTGCGAATAACGGCTCCCCGGCGATATCCGCTTCAGCGACAAGGCGCACATGAGCGATCGGCCGATCATCGAGAGAGGGGTGTGGCTCGCCCTCAGGGAAAAGCGTGATCTCCGCGCGGTATGCCTTTTCGGCTGCCGCTTGACGAAAGAGTTCAAGAAATGCGCCAAATCCGATTGTGATCTGCCGAGCCTGCGGATCGGTGTGTGGTAAGAGGCGACTAGAATCCGCGTACAGACGGAAACTGTCGTCGCCTTCGAGTGCAATGCGCCATGGCTGCATATTGTGGGGGTTTGGCGCCAGGATTGCAAAGGCCAGCGCATCAAGACGCGGATCGCCGAACCCGGAAGCTGCTTGGCGCCATGGGGCGCGCGCCCGGCTTGGCGCGCGCGTCATAGCCCAGCCAGCGAAACCCGTCGCTGCGATGACTATCCCAGCCCCGCCTATTTTGAGGATTGAGCGCCTTGTAGCGGCCATGTCCTGCTCTCCCCCGTTCGCCCCATTTCCTTGTAACAGTATAAATCATCCGTTAGAGATGGCCAAACGACGCCGCTGAAACGACACGCACAGGGCGTCGAACTCAACTAAAAACGATCAGCACAATGCTGATGCTTGCGATGGAAATGGCGGAAGTCACGGCTATGCTCGCGGGGATTTCGCCAACGTAAACACGATATTGGGTCGCCATTACATAAGCCCCGATGGCGGTGGGTACGGCTGTGAACAATGCCATAGCCCCAAAAGTTTGGACATCAGCGCCCCCAATGAGCCACAGAAACGAAAGAGCGAACGCCGGTAGCACCGCCATTTTGGCGACGACGATTGTAAAGATGGCCAAGGAACGGGGGCCCTCGGCGGAAGATCTTGCGGTCGCCAGAAAAAGGCCGAGAGAAAACAGTGCGACAGGACCCGCCGCCCGCCCCAGAAGCTCGAGAAAAGTTGCCATGGAACCTGATAACTCAAGCCCGGTCCATCTACCGACGATCGACCAGGCAAATCCTGCGAGTGCAGCAGCGATGATCGGATTGCGCAACGGGCGGATAATTACATCTTTTGCTGCGTCGAGCGGTCGGGCGCGTTCTGACGAGCGTGGCGCCATTAACGCTGCGCCGAGCGCAATAACGAGCGTTCCCTCTATCAGCATAAGGACGACATAGGGCCGCGCCCAACCTTCGATTGAAAGTGCAATCGGCAAGCCCAGGAAAACCGCATTGCCGAATGTTGATCCGAGCGCGTGCGCACCCGCTTCCTGAGGACTGGCGCCCAAAACAAGGCGGGCGAGCCAATAACTGGCGCCCATGACCAACATCGCTGCGACTCCATAAGCGATTGCTGGTGAAAGGTCGGCGGTTGTCAGCGGATCGGCTTGTGCTGTCAGTCCAAACAGCGCCGCAGGCATAGCGAACCGGAAGACAAACCGGTTCAGGGCGTCGATATCGCCCGTTGGGACAAGGGAGAGTCTCCCCGCCGCAAGTCCGGCAGCGATTACGGCAAAGACGGGCAGGGCGACTGCGAGAATGAGTGTCATTGCGGCGGGCGCATCCGTCTTGGAGCGACGACGATAGCGCCGACGCCTCTTCTTTGAGCGGGATTCCGCACATTGATGCAATCGACGCGCAGAGCCAGTAAGCGGGTCGGCCCGCCTGCTGAGGCTCAGATGTTTTTGAAGGAAAGTGTCGGACGGGGCTGAGGACCTCGATTTCCCGGGGGCTGGGGGCGATGTTTAACCGGAATTTCGCGCCGCATGTCCCGTCCGACGCGTCTAATTTGGTCCGCGATTTAGGCGGGTTCGCGGGGCAAATGCGGCGAAATCGGGATTAAGGAAAAGTTAACTCGCAGGCTTGGTAGGAAATAAATTCAGACTTGCTCACCGTGTCGATGCGCATGAGACTGGTGGCGATGACTGATTTACTTGCGCCCGGCGACCCCAATCAACGCGCTGATCCGAGTACGAGCTTTTCTCGAGAGGAGCTCGGACGCATCCTGTCTATATACGGCTATTTCGTCGCCGCCGGCGAATGGCGGGATTATGCGGTCGATCACCTGAAGGAAGCTGCGGTCTTCAGCGTTTACCGTCACGCCTCTGAGACGCCGATTTATCGAATTGAAAAGCGGCCAGCCCTCGCTCGCCGGCAGGGCGCGTTTGCGGTCATCGCCATGACGGGCGCAGTCCTGAAGCGCGGGCACGATCTGGCGCAAGTGCTGCGGGTGTTTGACCGGAAAAAGTTTCGCCTCGCAGAATAGCGTGGAATAGAAAGCGCTGGGCTCGTTGGTCAAACCCCGCAGTTGTGTGGTCAGGGGCGTTCTTCTTCGCCGAGGATCCGGCCCCCGTCGCGCCTGACATTGCGGTTTTGATCGCACTCCAGATACCCTTGTCGCCAGCCTGCGCGATAAGCCCGGTCTGACTCAAACTGATACTCATCTCGCACGCGCTTTGTGGAGAAACTCTTGTTTTCCTCACGGGCAGTCGAGCATCCGTCGCCGAAACCAGCCGCAAAGCCCGGTTCCTCCGACAGCAAGGCCCCGTCGCTTGTGGCGCAGGCGCCCAGCATCAGCAACGCGATTAAGGCGCTAGGGCGCTTAATGCAACGCAAAGTAGCAATACCCATGGAACCGTATTGGCGAGGATTCGGGCTCAATGATTTAACGGGCAAGGGACTTCTCCGGCTTGGAGGACCCCGTTTGGCTTGAACGGCGCGCCTCGGTTTAACCGCCGGGGCAGGGTTGACCGCGGCTCAGGGCCCGCTTCGATTGTTGAAATCAGGCAGTCTCTGGTTCTTTAGCAAACCGTAACCGGCGTCGTCTCGGAAAAAGCGCCGCATCATGCTCAATCGGTCGTTAACGGTAGCGCCGTTACAACGGTAATTGATCGGGGGTCCTGAAGGACCTTCATGCCCGTTTAGGATTTGCCATGGCGACGCTTGAACCCGCCTTTACCGACGAGGCGGCGCTTCCCCTCGAAACGCCTGCGAATGCGCTGGAC
>CAZSBU010000169.1:0-5782 GCA_964605055.1 uncultured Caulobacterales bacterium
CCTCAACGCTTTGCGCTTCGGCGACTGGGAACATCCGCGTACGCGCAGTCTCGTCGCTGGCGTCGTTGCGGGCATTGGCGGCTACGGTAACTGCATGGGCGTGCCAACCGTCGGCGGCGAGACGAATTTTGACCCCGCCTACAACAACAACATTCTCGTCAATGCGATGACGGTGGGCGTCGCGCCGAAAGATCGGATATTTTATTCGGCGGCGAGGGGCGCGGGCAATCCGGTTGTCTATGTGGGCTCGAAAACCGGTCGCGACGGCATCCACGGCGCGACGATGGCGTCGGCCGAATTTGACGAGGCGTCGGCGGAGAAGCGGCCTACCGTTCAGGTTGGCGATCCGTTTACCGAGAAACTGTTGTTGGAGGCGTGCCTCGAATTGATGGCGGGCGATGCGATCGTCGCCATTCAGGATATGGGCGCGGCCGGTCTTACGTCGTCCTCTGTCGAAATGGCGGCCAAGGGCGGTGGCGGAATCGATCTTGACCTCGACCAGATCCCGCAGCGCGAACGCGGCATGAATGCCTACGAAATGATGTTGTCGGAGTCTCAGGAGCGCATGCTGATGGTCCTGAAACCCGGCAAGGAAGAGGCTGCAAGGGCGATCTTTGAGCGCTGGGGCGTCGATTTCGCCGTCGTTGGCGTAACCACGGATACAGGCAAGATTGTCGTGCGCCACAAGGGTGCAATCGAGGCGGAACTACCGACATCGCTGCTTGCCGACGACGCGCCGAGCTATGACCGCCCTGCTGCGCCGCGTATTACGCCAATTGCGCTGCCAGATCCGTCTGCGGATTATTGCGAAGTTGAGATCGAACTTATCGCCGAGGGTAAATCGACAGACGAATTGGAAAGCGTGCTGATTGCGCTATTCGAAGATCGCATTGCGGCATTGTCTGGTTTAACGGGCCTTGCCTCTACTATCGCGCACGGCAAGGCGAAATTTTATGCGCGTTTTGTCGACAATGGCGCGCTTGACCTCAGTCCCGTCGAGGAGGCAGCGAATAATCTGAGAGCGCTTGGCGTCGTCGATCGAACCCAAGTCGAAACGTCGCGCGAGACTGTAAACCTCGCCGATCAACCCGGGGCCGACACGCTGTTGACCGCGCTTGCAACTTTGATGGCGCGGCCCTCGCTTTGCTCGCGGCGTTGGATCTGGGAGCAGTACGACCACACGGTGATGGGCGATACGATCATTGCGCCGGGTGGAGATGCAGCGCTGGTGCGCATACACGGCTCCATCCGCGCCCTTGCCATTACGGCGGATGTTACCCCTCGCTATGTCAAGGCTGATCCATTCGAAGGCGCAAAGCAGGCGGTTGCGGAAACGTATCGGAACATCTGCGCCACGGGCGCGGCCCCGCTCGCCATCACGAACTGTCTGAATTTTGGCAACCCAGAGCGTCCCGACGTCATGGCGGAATTCATTGGCGCGATCGAGGGCATGGGAGCAGCTGCTGCAGCGCTCGACTACCCCGTCGTCTCGGGCAATGTGTCGCTTTATAATGAGACCAACGGCGTCGCCATTCCGCCGACCCCAGCAATCGGCGGCGTGGGCGTAATCGATGACGCGACCCGGGCGGCGCGCGTCGGCGGCGCGGTCGCTAGCGATGAATTGATCGCCATCGGCGTTACGCGCGGCTGGCTTGGGCAATCCCTCTACATCCGGGAGCTGTTTGGCGTCGTTGACGGCGCGCCGCCGCCTGTTGATCTTGGCGCGGAGAGACGCAATGGCGAAACCATTCGCAAGCTGATCAGCGAGGGTCTTGTTACGGCGTGCCATGACGTTTCCGACGGCGGCATTTTGGTTGCGGCGGCTGAGATGGCGCTGGCAGCCGGCGAGGGCCTGAACCTCAAAACTCCCGTGAAGGCGCGGCGCGCCGCTTTCTGGTTTGGCGAGGACCAGGGGCGCTACCTCGTCGCCTGTGCGCCGGGGGCGGCAGACACGCTGCTGCTGAAAGCCGCGATGGCGGGCGTGCAGGCAGCCAAGCTGGGTCGGTTTGGCGGCGCGTTCTTGCGGGTTGACGACACTGATGCGCTAGCGCTGCAGAACCTTTTTGAAATTAACGAGAGCCCATTGCCCGCATTCATGCGGGGCAAAACTCAGCATATGGAGAATGCGATGCCAATGGCCGCCGACAAGATCAAGGAAATGATCCTCAGCGCTCTACCGGACGCAATTATCGAGATCGAAGACCTCGCAGGCGATGGCGATCATTACCGCGCCCGCGTCGTTTCAACGGCGTTCAAAGGAAAAAGCCGTGTGCAGCAGCACCAGCTTGTCTACCGCGCGCTCGGCGGTCGTATGGGCGGCGAGCTGCATGCGCTGGCTCTGGAAACGGAAGCGCCGGAATAAATGGCGCTCAAATTTTAGGGCACATCATGACGTGAGCGTCATAGGCCGAGCCGACGAGCAGGGACCCGCGCCATTCCACAGCGGCAGATGCTGCGCGCAGTTCTCCGCCGATCGAGGCGAATGCGTCTGCAACCGACCCGGACTTTGGATCGAGCCGGAGGATGCGAGAGGGCGCGTTAACGCGCGCGTCACGCGCATGGGCCATCAGGCGCAAGGAACTTGCGTGATCAGTGACCAGCAGATTGCCATCCGGGGAGACGTCAATACTGTCAGGGCTTGCAGAGACTTTGATTAATCCGCTGCGCGTCAGCGCGCCGGTGTGGACGTTACGTTCATAGATTCTGATCCGCCCCCCGAACATTTCCGCGACGTAGAGAATCCCGGCGTCTCCGGATATGGCAATTCCATTTGCAAACCGGAGCCCCCGATCGACGTAGCGCCCTTCTAGGCCATCGAAATAGGCAACGCTCGAATAGGGAAGCGCGAAGATACGTTCGAGCAGCAGCAGGATAGCGGAGGCATTGCCCCGGTCGTTCGTTACATAGAATGCGCGCGGACCAACGCCGAGTACACGGCGGGGCGCGTGCATGGCGGGAAACGCAATCGAGTCGATATGAAGAAGCGATCCGCGCGGACCGACGTCGAAGATTTCAACCGTATCCGGTTCATCCGACCGGTCATTGATGACAAACAGGCGCTTCTCGCCCAGCTCGCCGCGCCAGAGGCTAACGCCGCGCGGGCGAAAGCCTGCTGGCGCAGTTGCCGAAACAAAGTTCGGTTGTCCGGGATTGGCAAGGTCGATCGCATATATGCCATTCGTGCTGGAGTATTTACGCGCGCGCCTGTCGCTGGCAGCGATGAACGCAAGTCCATTGTCCGCGTCGACGGCAATAGCGGCGGAACCAGGCGCAACGTCGATCGGCTGACACCGTTCGACGCGAACGGGTTTTACGTCCGCCTGCAAGGACAGACGAGGCGCATGCGCCAGCACCGCGTAACCGATGACGACGGCAGCCGCAGGCGCGACATACCGCATAAGGAAAGACATGCGCCGTAACCCCCGGAGGCGTCGACCTCGTTGTTTCAGCTTGGGATCACCGACGCAACGATTGGGCCGAAACGCGCCGGAGAAGACCGGGAAATATCCGTAAAAGGAGATATGATATCAGTGGAGCTCCCGTCTCGAGCGAACTTCGATAAGCAGCTTCTTAACCATCGTCGGCTTTAGTCTGTGAAAGTTAAGTGTGGCGGACAATGGCGTTAAAACTCAGTCTGAGACCAGGCGAGCGGGTCGCTATCAACGGCGCCGTTATTGTGAACGGTGACCGGCGGGCGAGCTTTGTCTTTGAGACGAGGGCGAATGTTCTGCGCGAACGCGACATCATGCAGCCCGACGAAGCAAATTCGCCGGCCCGCCGCGTCTATCTGCCGGTCATGCTAATGGCGCTCGAAGGTCGAAAGAGGCGCGCATTGTTGTCAGAATTTGAAACGCGGATTTCCGAATTTGCCGGCGTTGTTACCGACCGGGGCGCGCTTGATCTTTGCCTGAAGATTGCCGCCCGTGTCGCCAACGACGATTTCTACAAGGCGCTCGCTTGCTGCCGTGAATTGTTGGAATTCGAACAGACGCGCCTTGATCATGTCGCATGATGCGTATCGCCGATCTTTTCGCGCCACGGCCGCCCCGCGTGAGGCAGAGTACGAAGTATTTGCGCGCGCCACGGCCGGCCTGATTGCGATCGAAGAAGCCTCGACGCCCGACCTCAAGGCGAAGATTGCCGCTGTGCATTTCAATCGCACTCTCTGGGGAACGCTCGCTGCCGATTGCGCAAAAGAGAGTAATGGACTCCCTCCCGATCTGCGCCGAACCGTCATCAGCCTTGCCACTTGGGTGGGCGATTATTCAAGCGCGGTGATGCGTCAGCGAGAAACGTTGCAGCCATTGATAGACGTCAACCGCATCATCATGAGCGGTCTTGGCGGTCAGGCCATCGCGGAGACTGCGCCCAGCGCTACATAAATTCGGTATGTTAAAACTGCCGCTCGGCACTATCTGCCCGGCAATCCCTGCCGCCATGTATGTAGAATCGATAGAAAGGCCGTTTACGGATGAGTAATCTTACTGTCGATCTGGCGAAAGACCTTGTCGCACAAGTCTCGCGTTAACCTTGGTCGCCGGCGACATTGCAGGCCCGTAACTTGCTCGTATTTTCGACGCCGGGGTGCGTGTTTGCAGTCCGGACGGGCGAACAATCGTCTGAACAACCCAGAAGGGGATGGACGTCATGGTCAGCATCAATACGAATCCGGGCGCGCTTATCGCGCTGCAAAATCTCACCCGCGTCACCGATGAATTGACGGCCGTTCAGCGCCGCGTTTCGACCGGGCTTGAAGTCTCAAGCGCACGCGACAACCCGACGCTTTTTGCGCTGGCGCAGCAGCAACGCGCTCAGCTTGGATCGCTCGAGGCCGTTCAGCAGGGCTTGCGGATTGGCACGTCGGCGGTCGACGTAGCCCTTGCGGCTGGCGAGTCCATCAGTGACGTACTTGTTGAGTTGCGCGCGGTTGCCAGTCAGGCCGCAGATCCTTCCATTTCAGCTGAAAACCGCGAACTGCTGCAATCGCAATTCATTTCCTTGCGCGATCAAATCGCGCGCCTCGTATCGAGCGCCGAGATTGGCGGTCGCAATCTGATTGCCGCAGGCGCCAGCGACCTGACGGTTGTTGCCTCGACCGACGGCACGGAAACAATTACGGTTGCGGCGCAGGATCTGTCAGTCGGCGGCGCAATCATCGCCATTGACGATACCGGCACGCCGCTCGCCACGGCAGCGGCGGCCGCGACCGAGATCGCGAACATCGAATCCTCTATTGGCGCGCTCTCGAATTCTCTTGCCGCGCTGGGCGCCGGCAGCCAGGCGTTCGGCCTTCAAGACCGGCTGCTGAACAGGATTGGCGACGCTCTTGAAGTGTCAATCGGCAACCTCGTCGACGCCGATTTGCCGCGCGAGAGCTCGCGCCTGCAGGCTCTTCAGGTTCAGCAACAGCTGGCGATCCAGACATTGTCGATCGCGAACGCGGCGCCGAATGCGATCCTCGCACTGTTCGCATAAGAGTTTCCGAAGTGAGCGGTCGGCCATATTGGCCGGCCGCCTGTCGGGAGAAGGATCATGGAATTGAGCCAAACCGCGTTGAGAAATTCGCCGCCCGACCAGTTAGCGGCGCAAGTGCGTGAGCGTTCGGCCGCGCTGTCTGATGCGCGGCGGCAGTCGTCAGCCGCCGCAATTGATCGGGCCGCCGCATCAGAAGCGCGGGCAACCGAGCAGGTCGCGGAAACACGTGAAGCCATTAGCCGCGCGCTCGGCGCCAATACTCGGCTGTCGATCGCCCGCGACCCGGGGTCCCCGCGTTTCGTCTACC
>CAZSBU010000170.1:0-2519 GCA_964605055.1 uncultured Caulobacterales bacterium
GAACAGGATTTTCGCGCCAATCGATCTCAATATTGTGATGTTACCCAACGCCGCCCGCAATTTTTCCGACCGTCTAAAGCAACGGTTCAGAAACACTTAGCGGTGTTCTGTTAGCTCCCGGTAAACCGAACGGCTTTGCAGCGAGTTATCATGCGTACCAGAATGATACAGGCGCTTTCGACAGCGACTGCGGCGATCGTCGCCTCAGCGACGCTTGCCTTTGATGCGACCGCGCCGGTGTCGCAGATCGGACGGCGGTTTTCCCCGGATACGATCGCGATGCCGGCCGGGACGCCGCTTTCAATCCTGAACGATGACCGCTTTACGCATCACATCTATTATGAGGCTCGGGGCGCTGAATTTGATTCCGGCGTGCAACGGCCTGGTCAGACCGTCCGGCTCAATTTTCCTGCAGACGGAATCTACCATGTGCGTTGCGCCATCCACCCGAAAATGCGCCTCACCGTTACGGTCGGAGAGTCGTCAGTCACGCCAGCGAGCCCCTGAGGGCGCAATCAGGTTTTTGTCCGAGCGAGCTTTTGCACGCCCTTGTAGCGCGGACAGCGGGTCTCATGGTCATTGACCATGCCGGTCGCCTGCATGAACGCGTAGACAATCACCGGCCCGCAGAATTTGAACCCGAGGCGCTTGAGTTCGCGCGCCATCGCCTCGCTTTCATCAGACTTGGTCGGGGCCTGTTTGTAGTGCTCCAGCGCATGCATGATGGGTTTGCCGCCCACGAAGCTCCACAAAAGCCCCGAAAACCCGTCAGCGCGCGTTTCCATGACGTCGAGATAGGCGCGCGCATTGCCAATAGCGGCGTTGATCTTCGTCCCGGAGCGGATAATTCCCGGGTCCGCCAGAAGCCGCTCGACTTTCTTCGGCGTATAGCGCGCGATCTTTTCCGGATCAAAACCGTCGAAGGCGCGCCGGAAATTCTCGCGTTTTCCGAGAATAGTCCGCCATGAAAGGCCGGCCTGGAAACCATCGAGGATGAGTTTTTCAAATAGCGCCCGGTCGTCGCGCTCCGGCGCGCCCCATTCCTCGTCGTGATAAGCCCGGTAGAGCGCATCGTTCGCCGGCGCCCATGCGCAGGCGATTTCCGTTGTTGGCGCGGTTTTCGCGGCGCTCATCCGATGAGCCCGGACAACCTGACCAGCCAGACGCCAAGAATGCCGATCTGCACAAGGTAAAGCGCAAACCGCGCAATCACCGCCGGGCCAGAGGTCGACGCCAGATGCACGAGCGATTGCAAAAAGCGCGCGCCGAGAAATATTGCTGCGAGGCCATCGGTGAGGTCCGTCTGGTTCGTGGCGACGGCGTAGAGCATGATCGCCCCCGCCGCGGGCAGGTTCTCGACGCAGTTGGCGTGCGCGCGCGTCAGCCGCTGGCCGAAGGGCGGTAAATCAGACCCTTCCGGACGAAAGGAATTGGCCGCTCGCTTTGCGACCAGCGCAAGCCCCGAGCGGTAGGCGATGATCATCACGACAAGGAAGATCGCCCAGCTTGCGAAGCCGAGGAGCGCGCCGGCGGTAGGGGTCATGCGAAATGGATCCTCTGGCCTATTCTGGATCGGGGGATGGGTCAGTCAGAAAGATAATCGGGAAAGACCAACTCGGCGGGCTGCCCGTCGATGCGGACGTTGTGCAGTGAGTCTCTTCCCGCGTTCGTCAGCTTGTCGATGCGAATGACGGCGAGCGCGACGCCATCGGACCCCGCCGACATCGTCTCGCCAAGCGTGGCGTCGCCGAGCATGACGGGCGCGCCTTTCGGCGGAAGGGAGCCCTCCATGCGCGCGATCAGCGTCCGCTTTCTGATCTCGCCTTTGCGCTTCATCCGGCTCGTGACTTCCTGGCCGACGAAACATCCCTTGCGATAACTGACCGCGCCCAGAGCGTCGTAATTGACGTCGAGGAGAAAAACATCCTCCGACCCAAAGTCGCGCCCGAACTCGGGAACGCCAAGCGCCCGGCGGTGCGCGTCCCAGATACTTTCGTCCGTATCGCCCATGCCGCGCAGGATCTCTGCCGGCCCGTGCATGCGGCGACTGAGCAAGCCAAGGCGCGGGTCTGCGAAGGCGACGACGCCGTCCGGTTCGGTCGCATGCGTTGACGGGAATTCGATGGCGACCGCCAAGTCAGGCATCGGGTCAAACGCGACCTTGGCGCGCAGCCGGTACATGGTCAGCCGCTTCAACAGGGCGGGCGCCGCATCGGCGTGGACCTCAAGCATGAAGCCCTCGTCGATGGGGCGCAGAAAAAAGTCGAAAAGCACTTTCCCTTGCGGCGTCAGCAATGCGGTGAATATCGCCGCGCCAGCGGTCGGGCCATGGGCAAGGTCCTGCGTCACGAGACCTTGCAGAAACGGGCGCACGTCATCGCCTGTGAGCCGGATCAGCGCGCGCGACGGCAACAGGGCAAGGGACGGAGGGGCGTTTTCAACCTGCGGCATATCACTACCGTTTAGTCGCGCCCGGGCCTCGCGAAAAGGCCAGGCAGGCGGTCGGCGGGCGACGCGGA
>CAZSBU010000170.1:2529-4435 GCA_964605055.1 uncultured Caulobacterales bacterium
CGCCCGCCGCCAGCCTGTACCAGCAACAACCAATCGGCTGCTGCAAAGAAGTACCAACGATGAGAAAGAGCCTCGCGCCGACCCCGCCGCAAAACGCACGACGAGAACGATGCAAGGCCGATAATGCATTAGCCGAAAGGGGCGGGGGATAACTGGCGGGATAAGTGGCGGGATGACTTTATTTTCAGCAATTAAATCAATGGTCTAATAAAAATAGCAGAATCTGCCACTGGCGCGCTTGGTCGGTCGCCCTCAGCATCCCAGAGGGCCGCATTCGACGAACAGCGGCAAGCCCGCAGCCACGGTCGCGAACGCCAGCGTCAGGCCTATGCCAATGGCGGCGACGCCCAGCAACACATACCCAACCGCCGCCTGCGTCCGTGCGCCAAGGCGCGGGGCTTCAAACACTGGGATGTCGACAGAATCCGGGCGGCTTGTGTTCATTTTTTTCTCCTCAGCGGAACGCCCCTAAGGGCGTCGCAAAACTGTTGTTAAAGTGTCATTGAACCGTCATATAGCGCATAAAATGCGCCTTTGCAATAAAATGAGCAAAAAATGCGCCATTAGACTGCTGGGTGTGCAAGGGCTTCTTGCGGCAAGCCACCGTGACAGGAACGGCGCGCAGCCCTAAACAATCGCCATGCGCGAAACATTCGATCTCGTCCTGAAGGGCGGAACGGTCGTCAACCACGACGGCGAGGGTTCGCGCGATATTGGCGTTCTGGATGGACGGATTGCGGCAATTGGTTCGATCCGGTCGGACCGCGGCGGCGAAGTTATCGATTGCCGCGGATTGCACATCCTGCCCGGCGTCATCGACAGTCAGGTTCACTTTCGAGAGCCCGGTCCGACGCACAAGGAAGACTTGCACACCGGCAGCCGCTCGGCTGTGCTGGGCGGCGTGACGGCTGTGTTCGAGATGCCAAACACCAACCCGCTGACCATGACCGCCGAGGCGATCGCCGACAAGCTGGCGCGCGCGGGCGGCAAGGGCGATCACGCCGGCATGTTCTGCGACCATGCGTTCTACGTTGGCGCAACGCACGGCAATCCCGCGCGGCTGGCGGAGCTTGAGCGCCTGCCGGGCGTTGCCGGCGTAAAAATCTTCATGGGCGCTTCGACCGGCGACCTGCTCGTTGAAGATGATGCAGGCGTGCGCGAGGTGCTCGCTCACGGGTCGCGGCGCGTCGCCATTCATTCGGAGGACGAATACCTCCTGCGCGAGGGGAAGGCTCTCGCCCGCGAAGGCGACTGGACCTCCCATCCCGAAGCGCGAAGCGCCGAAGCAGCATTGCGGTGTACGGAGCGTCTGATCGCTCTGGCGCGACAAACGCGTCGGCGTATCCATGTGCTGCATATTTCGACGGCGGAGGAAATCCCGCTTCTCGCAGCGAACAAGGATATCGTCACGGCGGAAATCCTGCCCCAGCATCTGACGCTCTCCGCGCCGGACTGTTACGTGCGCCTGAAAGGACTTGCCCAGATGAACCCGCCCATCCGCGATGCGCGCCATCAGGCTGCGTTATGGCGGGCTGTGAGCGAGGGCGTCTTCGATGTGATGGGTTCGGACCATGCGCCGCATACGCTTGAGGAAAAAGCAAAGCCCTATCCCGCCTCGCCCTCGGGCATGCCGGGCGTGCAGACGCTCGTGCCGGTGATGCTGACCCATGTGGCGGCCGGCCGGCTGACACTTGCGCGGTTTGTCGATCTTGTATGTCACGGCCCGCAACGGACGTTTGGGATCGCCGGCAAGGGGCGGCTCGCGGTCGGCTATGACGCAGACTTTACGGTCGTTGACCTGAAGCGCGCCGAGACGATCACCAATGATTGGTCGGCGTCGAAATGCGGCTGGACGCCGTTCGACGGTTTCGAGGCGACGGGCTGGCCTGTCGGAACGATCATCCGT
>CAZSBU010000170.1:4445-5759 GCA_964605055.1 uncultured Caulobacterales bacterium
CGAGATTATCGGCGCGCCGATCGGCGCAACAGTTCGTTTTCAGGAAACCGCCTGACGCCTCGCAATCGGAACGTGTTTGGATCTTGCGCCAGATCATCGCGGATGTCGTGCCTTACTGGCAAAATGACTGCAAGTTTCCAGTCGGAGCCTGTTTCAAGTCGGAGCCTAGAGGCTCACGACGCTTTAGAATGACTAGCACGCTGGATATGCCGGCGAGCGGAGCGCTTCTATTGTTCGCATTTCGCCGGCGAAAGACCTCTTGCAGCTCTTCACCCGCGTTCGATGCAATATTTCATTCAAGTTTCTATAAAGACTATCCGTAAACGGAGACATATGCGATTATGAACGATCAGAAATCGTTCAGGGAGAGAACACGTGAAAAACTATCTCATTGCCGGTTGCGTTTCGTTGCTGGCGACCGCCGCGTCAGCCGGCTCGATGTGGGAGAGCTATGGCATTCAGGCGAACCCGATGAACGCCGCGAAAATCGCCGCAGCCACCGATCAGTTCATGAAGTCGGCGGAGGGAAAGACCTTTCCGGGCAAGATGATGCTGCTCGCCAATATGGGCAACGGCGCAGACCCCACGACCCATTCGTGGGTGCTGCTCTACAAGAGCGCGGCCGATTCCGAGAAGTGGGGCAAAGCGATCGAAGGCTCGAAGGCGTGGAACGATTTCATGGCGGCGATAGTCCCGATATCAACGCCGACGGCGGATGTGCGCTACGCCCTATTGAAAAGCTGGGGAACGCCAAACGACGAGACGACGGTCTGGGAAGGCCACATGATCAAGTCGAGCGACCCCCAGAAAACCTTCGCGGCGATGGACAAATGGATGAAGTCCGCCAAGGGTCGCCAGTTTCCCGGCGAGGTACATTTGTCGGTACCGATCGCCGCCGGGGTCACGCCAATGACGCATTTCGTTTCCGTCGGCTTCAAGAGCGAGGCGGACGCCGAAGCGTGGAACGACTCGCTCGAGACGAATGCCGACTGGGGAGCCTTCATGACCGAGATTGACGCCTCTACGGAATATCTGGGCGCGACAATGTCCCGGGAAATCAGCGAATGGGGCAAGCCCATGGCCGAAATGACCAACTGACGGCTCGTTTAAAATATCCAGCGCCGCCAGCGTTGGTCTGGCGGCGTTTTATCCGTGAACGCCCTTGCGTGCGCGTTGCAGATCGCGGTCACTCGATCGGCGCTGGAAACGCCGCCGCATCCTGCTGATATCGCAACGGCGCGGCCAGAGCAGAGACAAGCGCGCCGCCTTCGGCGGCGCGGGCCGCAGCGGCGTCCTCAGCGTCGCGCGTACAGG
>CAZSBU010000171.1:0-5723 GCA_964605055.1 uncultured Caulobacterales bacterium
GTGGGCGGCGATCTGTCGGGGCAGGATACATGGTCTGGATCATTTTGTGTGCGCCCGTTGGTCAAGACGACTGACGACCGTCTCGGCCCGAGTCTCGCTTTTGATTCTCAGGACCTTGCCTCCCGGCATCCCATTCAACTACCCCCCCCCGGGGGTAAAATCGTGACCCTCGTTAGATGCGCATACCTGTGCCCCGCAATTTTTTCTTCGATTGTCGCCTCATTCCGAATAGCCGACGCATCAACATCGATCTCTTGAATGCATTCAAATGCATCTCGGCCATGTCTCATTTTGTGAGCATTTGGCATGCCCAAAAAACATTTAGCCGGCAGGAGCATTCCTGCCGGCTAAATAAAAGTGGGCGATTGACCTTGGGATGCCCAGCCCGCGCGAGGGGTCAATTTGCTTGCGGAAAGCGGACCGCCTCTCGATTTGCTACGGTTGTGACGCTAGCCTCCTCTCTACCGGCAATCAAGAGGGAACGATGCAGCGAATATTCGGACTCGACATCGGAACGACTTCTATTGGCTGGGCTGTCGTTGATCACGACCCTGAACGCGGCGTGGGACAGATCGTTGCGCAAGGCGGCGTGCCGGGCATGGGAGTCCGGATTTTTCCGGAGGCGCGTGATCCGGACGACACACCGCTCAATCAACAGCGGCGCCAAAAACGCATGATGCGCCGTCAGCTTCGCCGCCGCCGCCTGCGGCGTCGGGTGCTGAATGAATTGCTGTTCGAAGCAGGTCTTCTTCCGAAATTCAGCAAGGACAAAGATAGCGACTGGGCGAAGCTCATGAACGGGAGCGGCATCGCCGCCAACGCCGATCCATACGCCTTGCGCGCACGGATTGACCGGCGCGCTGTCGCCGCACCAGTTTGGCCGGGCGCTCTATCATCTGTCGAAGCGGCGCCATTTCAGGGGGCGTGATCTTGAGGACGACGAAACCCCGGAAGCCGACGTTGATCGCGCCGACGAGAAAGCCAAGGCCCCAAAGTCGATGGAAAAGGATGCAGATGCTGATGAAAGGGAAGCGACAAAGGCGCGCGCCGCAACGCTCGCCGCGCTGAAATCGAGCGGCGAAACTCTGGGCGGATTTCTCGCCGCGAAACGCGCAGTCGCCGCCAAAGGCAGGCCGCCGACGGAACGCCGCCGGGGCGTTCATGCGCACCGCAAGAGCGTCGAAGACGAATTCAACCGGCTCTGGGCAGCACAAGCCCAACACCATCCCAAGCTGCTGACTGATGACCTGAAGGAAAAAGTCGCTGACGCGATATTCGCGCAACGGCCGGTGTTCTGGCGTCTCAATACGCTTGGAACATGCCCGTTCGTCCCCAGCGGCGATCTTTGCCCGAAGGGCGCATGGCTGTCGCAACAAAAGCGAATGCTAGAAAAGCTCAACAATCTCGGCCTCGCGGGCGGCAACGCGCGCCCGCTCGACGGTGAGGAGCGCGCGGCAATACTTGCGAAGCTGCAAACGCAAGCGACGATGTCCTGGAGCGGCGTCCGATCGGCGCTCGCACCGCTCTACAAGGCGCGCGGCGAAAAAGGGCTTGAGAAGTCCCTGAAATTCAATTTGGAGCTGGGCGGCGACGCGAAATTGATCGGCAATCCGCTTGAATCAAAACTTTCGGGCATATTTGGCGAAGGATGGAACCATCATCCGCACCAGCAGGCGATAAGGGATGCTGTGCACAGCCGCTTATGGGCGGCCGATTATGGGCGGGTCAGCAATCAACGCGTCGTCATTCGGCCCTCATCCGAGCGGGCGGTGGCCCGAGTTGCAGCGGCAGAAAGCTTCATCCGTGACTTCGGGGTCACTGTTGAAGAGGCGTTGGCGCTGCAAGCGCTGTCATTCCCGACAGGTTGGGAACCATACTCTATCGAGGCGCTGAAGGCTTTCCTGCCAGAATTGGCGCGCGGCGTTCGCTTCGGCGACTTGTTGGCGAAGCCGGAATGGGAAGCGTGGCGCGCGAAAAACTTTCCTGAACGCGCCCAACCGACCGGAGAAGTTCGCGACTCCCTTCCGAGCCCAAGCGGCAGGTCGCAGGACGGAAAACAGGAACAGCGCCGGATAGCCTCATTGCGCAATCCGACGGTCGTGCGGACCCAAAATGAAATGCGCAAGGTCGTCAACAATCTCATCCGTGTCTACGGAAAGCCGGACAAGATCAGGGTCGAAGTCAGCCGTGATGTCGGCCGCTCTAAGCGTGAACGCGAAGAAATCAAATCAATCATCCGTCGCAATGAACGCCAGCGCGATGCGGCTCGCAAAGATCTGCAGTCGAAAGGTATCGCAGAGCCATCGCCCAAGGACATCGAGAAATGGCTGCTTTGGAAAGAAAGTCAGGAGAAGTGTCCATACACGGGCGACAGCATTTCATTCGACGCCCTGTTCCGAGAGGGCCGCTATCAGGTCGAACACATCTGGCCGCGTTCCCTCAGTTTCGACGACAGCTTCCGCAACAAGACGCTGTGCCGAACAGACGTGAACATCGAGAAGGGAAATCGAACGCCGTTCGAGGCATTCGGCAACGACGCCGACCGCTGGAGCAAGATTGAAACCTTGCTGAACGGCATGGTCGTGCGAAAGGGGGCCACAGGCGGCATGCCGCCCGGCAAGATCAGGCGCTTTCTGGCGCGGTCGATGCCGGATGATTTTGCGAGCCGTCAACTCAACGACACGCGCTACGCATCGAAACTTATACTAGCGCAGTTGAAGCGCCTTTGGCCGGATTTGGGGCAAAACGCACCTGTCAACGTGCAAGCCGTAACCGGCGGCGTCACGGCGCAACTCAGAAAGCTCTGGGGGCTCAACAATATTCTGTCGGACGACGGCGAGAAAACGCGCGCCGATCATCGCCATCACGCAATCGATGCGCTTGTGGTCGCATGCGTCGATCCCGGCGTCACCAACCGGCTTTCACGCTATTGGCAGGCGAAGGACGACCCACGCGCGACTGCTCCGAGGCTTGATCCGCCATGGCCGTCGATCCGGTCGGAGGCGGAAAAGGCGGTCTCGGAAATCGTCGTTTCGCATCGTGTGCGCAAAAAGGTGTCTGGACCGTTGCACAAGGAGACGATTTACGGCGACACGGGCGACAACATCAAAACCAAGTCCGGCATCTACCGCCAGTTCGTGACCCGCAAAAAAGTCGAGTCGCTTTCAAAGGGCGAGATCGCCGAAATTCGCGATGCGAAAGTTCGCGACACCATCGCATCGTGGGTTGAATCGCGCGGGGGTGACCCAAAGAAGGCATTTCCTCCCTATCCGCGCCTTGCCGCGAATGGTCCGGAAATCAGGAAAGTGCGGCTGGTCTCAAAGCAGCAGCTCACTTTGATGGCGCCGGTATCGACCGGCTTCGCCGATCTTGGAAACAATCACCATATCGCGATCTATCGTAACGCAGGCGGCAAGGTGGAATTCGATGTTGTAAGCCTATTCGCAGCGACGAGGCACCTTTCGTCGAAAGGCGGGGTCATTCGCCGTTCGACTGGCGACGCGCAATTTCTAATGTCTCTGGCGGCGGGAGAGACGATCAAAGTACCGACGGGCGTCAAAGCTGGACTTTGGATCGTCAGCGGGGTTTGGGCAAACGGTCAGATAGTGATTGAGGCAGCCAATGACGCCGACCACAAAACTACGACGCGTCCGGCGCCAAGCGCATTAATCAAAGATCAAGCAGTAAAGGTTTCAATTGATCCGATCGGGAGGGTTCGCCCAGCCCGCGACTGAGGCGGTTCGGGGGAGCCATGCTGAAAAAGACGGTCGAGTTCTCGACTCCCGGCACGCGCCTGTCGGTCGCCTTGAAGCAACTCGTCATCGAACGCCCGGATCACCCTAAAGCGTCACTGCCGATCGAAGACCTCGGCGTCGTTATCATCGACGACGCGCGCGCGACCTACACCCAGGCTGTATTCATTGAACTGCTTGAAGCAGGTGCAACGGTGATGGTGACCGGCCGGAACCATCTCCCGGCGGGAATGATGCTGCCGATCGACGCGCATCACATCCAGACGGAACGCCACCGCGCGCATATCGAAGCGAGCGAGCCCCTCAAAAAACGCCTCTGGCAATCGCTGGTCGCGGCCAAGATCGCGCTGCAGGGCGAGGTCTTGGCTCACTTCTCCGGGAATGACGGCGGGCTTGGCCCGATGTCGAAACGCGTTCGCAGCGGCGACCCGGAAAATCTTGAAGCGCAAGCTGCTCAGCGCTACTGGCCGCGATTGTTCGGCGGCGATTTTCGGCGCGATCGCGAAGCCGACGACGCCAACGCGCTCCTCAATTACGGTTACGCCGTCATACGCGCTGCGGTCGCGCGCGCGGTGGTCGCTTCCGGCCTCATTCCCTCGCTCGGCGTCTTTCACAAGAAGCGCAGCAATCCGTTTTGCCTCGCCGACGATTTATTTGAGCCCTACCGGCCCTATGTCGATTGGCGCGTCAAGAATTTGACGACGGGGACCGGCGCGTCTTCGCCGAACGATCGGCCGACGCGCGCGGCTTTGCTTTCGCTTTTTAACGAGACCATTCTGGTAGGCGGCAGGCGCATGCCGTTGTTGATCGGCGTGCAGACTAGCGCCGCGTCGCTGTCGCGTGCGCTTACCGGCGGCGATCGCACGCTTGCGCTGCCGACAGGTCTGCCGCTCTCGAAGGACCTCCTCGACAGCGACGGCGACGGGTGATGACCCATGCCGCGCCGACGCCGCAATTTCCCTGGGGATGGCGATCAATGTGGGTGATCGCCATGTTCGACCTGCCTACGGACACGTCGAAGGCCCGAAAAGCCTATGCGCGATTTCGCAAGTCTTTGCTCGAAGACGGCTTCACGATGATGCAGTACTCAATCTATTCGAGGCATTGCGCTTCAATTGAAAACGCTGACGTTCATGTCCGCCGCATGGGTGGCGTCGTACCCGACGCGGGCGAAGTCCGCTTTATGATCATCACCGACAAACAATTCGGCCGAATACAGGTTTATGTCGGAAAAAAACGTCAGCCGGGCGTCAAAACTCCCTCGCAGCTTGAGCTTTTTTAGCGCTGCGAGGGAGGAACTTCATTGGCGATTCAGGCACTTAAGTCAGAGGTAGAGTAGCAAATCGAGAGACGACCGCAATCCGCAGCGCGTAGACGCCGCTATCCAGCACGATTTGGAGAGTAGCAAATCGAGAGACGGCCGCAATCCGCAGCGCAATGGCCGGCTGCTCGCCATCGACGGCAAGAGTAGCAAATCGAGAGACGGCCGCAATCCGCAGCGGCTCGACGCGCTCGCCGGCGTGATGACCAAGAGTAGCAAATCGAGAAACGGCCGCAATCCGCAGCCAATGTCGCGCGGTTGCAGCCCCCAAGCATAGAGTAGCAAATCGAGAGACGGCCGCAATCCGCAGCACGAGCAGCGGCGGCGTTTTGCAGATCGAAAGAGTAGCAAATCGAGAGACGGCCGCAATCCGCAGCCCGATAGAGGAACGGTTGGAAGCAATGGAAAGAGTAGCAAATCGAGAGACGGCCGCAATCCGCAGCGGCTACGGCGTCGATATCCGCGAGATGATCAGAGTAGCAAATCGAGAGACGGCCGCAATCCGCAGCGCTTATGTTGATGGTGCGCTAAGGGGCATCAGAGTAGCAAATCGAGAGACGGCCGCAATCCGCAGCGCGGGATGCCCGCGTGCACTCTCACTGCCCAAGAGTAGCAAATCGAGAGACGGCCGCAATCCGCAGCTCATACAG
>CAZSBU010000172.1:0-5662 GCA_964605055.1 uncultured Caulobacterales bacterium
ATCAGCGCGTGCGGCTCGTCGTCGAGGCGGCGGCCGAACCGGGGGCGCTCTACGGGCAATCCCAGCGCGATCTGGCTTGCGCAGGCGCCTGCGTTCCTCATCTCAAAATCTTTTCGTCCTCCGGCGGATTATACGCCGGAGACAACGCAGGGACGGGCGTCAGCGTTCCGCTTTCGCCAACTTGCTCGCCAAAGGCGCTGCGCCGTTCGCCCCGCAAGAAACGGCGACCGCGATACTGCGTTGCTACCCCGGGCGTCGCCATGAACCATCGCTCACCGGTTTCCGTCCAAAACACGACGCCCTGATTTTCCAACGCCACCTGAACGCGCGTCGGATTCCCGAAAAGCCTAACATTCATCTCCGCGCCTCGGCGCGACAATGCAGAAATTTGCACAGATCCAATGAGCGGGGTCGCAATCAACGCGGAGCGGATTCGCGACCAATCTTCCAGATTGTGGAAAAAGGCGGTCGCAGGAACGAGCGTTTCCGTTGCGTGGTCGATCAGCGTCCGGCGTTTCCATCCGCTGGCGTATTTGGCTACCACGCCATCGATTGCCTTTTCTGCCAGAGCTGGAAACCGACCAGATGGTTCTGATAGCGTAACGACTGCGAGCGATTCTCCGATCTTCGTAGCAAAGTCCTCATCATCAGCAACGCCATAGGCAAGCGACCCCTCCGGATCATATTCGAGCACGTCTTCCCCAAGCGATTCGATTACAGCCGCGTCAGCCTTGCCGGTTTCGCGATGGCCGTTTACAAGGGTGACGGTGAGTTGGTCCATACCATCCCGCTGCCGCAGACGGGCGTGGGCGACGATGACCTGACTGACATTATAATGCGTGGCGATCTCGCTCAGCGCCTCCGCATCAAGATCCAGCGCGGCGCGCGCCGTGATTTTCGATGTATCTTCCAGGTCGCCGAGCGGCGCTGTTAGCGGCGTCAATTCGTGGGTGTAGGGTCGACTTTTCCAAGCCGCCATCCAAGGGTTGTTCGATTCCCAGAGATAAAGTCCTGTCTCAGTCTGCAATACCGGAAGCACCAAGGCCCGCCGGGTTTGCGCCTCACTGTAGGGAATGCGCGCGGACTTCAGAAGATTTCGAACAGCGTCAGGTTTGAATCGATAAGTGATAAAGGCCCGGTAAGTCGTTGAAGACGAACGCTCGTCATATACTTCGAACCCGGCCTCAAGCGACTCTATTTGGGCAGCCGACAAAAGGATCGCGGACTTCCCCTCGCCGCCGTCGGTCGCTGGCGTGGACGCGTTGTCTTGGGACGCGAGTCGCGGCAGATAAGACCAATCTTCTTCGGGTGTCAGGCGGCGCAGCAGGATATCGATCGCCCGACGACGACCCGCCGCTTGCGCGATGTCTTTTGCCTGGGTTGCGCTATCAGCCTGCGCCTGTACGGGCACGCGCGGAACGATAAACACTCCCTCGCCCGCTGCTTCCGCACGCGAACTCAGGAACATCAGGCCGGTCATCGCTACCGCACCTGCGCAGGCGAGGGACGCTAATCGCCTAAGTCTCCAGTAACTGAATTCTGCAACCATACCGACCCTCGATTTTACCGATCCGACGACGCTCTCGTTATCTGCAAGGTGGATGTTGATTGCAGATTCGTTGAGTTTGTACCTTTAATATACAGCGGTGACGGGCGGGGCGCACCCCACCGGGCGATAAACGTTCTTGCCCCGATGACCTGACCCTGCCTAGATGCAATTCATGAGCGAAGCGTATCGGCGCGCGGGCGTTGACATCGATGCAGGCGAAAGGGTTGTTGACGCTATCGCGCCGCTCGCCCGCGCCACTGCGAGAGCGGGGTCGAGTGCGGCGATCGGCGGCTTTGGCGGGGTGTTTGACCTCAAAGCTGCCGGATTTACTGACCCCCTCCTCGTCTCCGGCGCTGATGGCGTCGGAACGAAGCTGAAACTAGCCTTCGCAACGGGCAAACACGACACGATCGGCGTCGACCTAGTGGCCATGTGCGCGAACGACGTTCTCGCGCAAGGGGCAGAGCCCTTGTATTTTTTAGATTATTTCGCAACGGGTAAGATCGACGAAGCCGTTGCCACGGCCGTCGTCAAGGGAATTGCTGACGGCTGCCTGCTCGCCGGCTGCGCACTCATCGGCGGCGAGACAGCCGAAATGCCTGGGATGTATGCGCAGGGTGAGTATGACCTTGCCGGATTTTGCGTTGGCGCGGTCGAGCGCGGCTACCTGCTGCCGCGGCCAACCGCCAAAGGCGACGTTCTCATCGGTCTGGCTTCTTCGGGGCCACACTCCAATGGTTATTCGCTAATCCGGCGCATCTGCGCGGATGAGGGCGTTGCCTTAGACGACCCGGCGCCTTTTTCGGAAGGAGAGACGCTCGGTGAAGCGCTTCTCAAGCCAACGCGCATTTATGTTCGCACGGTGCTGCCCCGGCTGCGAATGGAGGGCGTTCGCGGCTTTGCGCACATCACCGGGGGCGGCCTCACCGATAACACGCCTAGGGCTCTTAGCGACGGCCACGCCGCGCGTTTCGATGAGACAGCACTGCACCTGCCGCCGGTCTTCAAGTGGCTCATGGAAACCGGGAAGCTTTCACTGGAAGAAATGCGACGCACCTTTAACTGCGGCATTGGCGGTGTGGTCGTCGTCGCACCGGAGGCGGCGGAACAGGTACTGAGTGATCTTAGCGCCGCTGGCGAGGCTGCATCGTTCATCGGCGACGTAGTCGAGGCTTCAGCATCGTGAGCCGGGCGCGCGTTGCGGTGCTGATTTCGGGACGCGGCTCTAATCTTAAGGCTTTGCTCGACGCTTCTGTCCACGCCTCCTATCCTGCCGCAATCCATCTCGTTATTTCCAACGATCCGGAGGCGGCAGGATTGGCGCACGCCGCCCTACGGAGAGTTCGGACCAGCGTAATCAATCATAGGGAATTTGGGCGCGGCGAACAGGCGCGTGAAAGATTCGATGAAACGATCGATGCGATGTTGCGTGAGGCGCGAATTGATTTCATCTGCCTCGCCGGTTTCATGCGATTGTTGTCCGAGCCTTTCGTCAAAAAGTGGCGCGGACGACTCATCAATATTCATCCTTCTCTCCTTCCGGCCTTCAAAGGGCTCGATGTGCACCAGCGGATGATCGATGCTGGCGTTAAGATTGCCGGCTGCACGGTGCACTTTGTTAGCACTGAGATGGACGGCGGCCCGATCATCGGCCAGGCTGCCGTACCTGTTTTCCCGAGTGATGACGCCTCAGAGTTGGCGGCTAGAATCCTTGCTGCAGAACACCATTTGTACCCTGCCTGCCTAAAGGCGCTTGCCGAAGGAAGGGTTAGGCTGACCGAAAACGGGCTGGCGCTGCTTGATGAGCGCGCTCCCATGCCGGCCCCACAAGACTTCCTGTCGCAGCCTCAATAATTGCCGCGTGGACCGCGCCATAGCCACGCCATACGACAGTAACGTGGCCTGACCGCATTACGGTCGGTTAGATGTCGACAGAATATCTGCGAACGATTTGCGCGCGATTGCAGTGGCATTCGTTGTCAGGTCGTGTTTTTTGACCACAGGACGGAGCTGACGCGAGCAGGGAGACACCCATGAAATCGATCCTTTTTTCCACAGACTTCTCAGATCGTTCGGAGATAGCGCTCGGCCGGGCAATAGTGATTGCCAAATCTATCGGCGCGCAGCTTCATATCGTTCATATAGTCGATAGCGACATGCGTGCCCGTATCGCTGACGAACATGAGCGCGTCGCCAAGGCGCAACTTGAAGAGTCTGCCAGCGAGGCCCGCGCGCAGGGAGCGGAGTGCGCCGTATCCGTTAAACGCGGGGAGCCGTACGAATCCATTAATGCAGCTGCTCGGGAGGTAAATGCCGATCTCATCGTCATTGGCTCGCACCGCCGTGATCCGATGCGTAACGCGTTTGTTGGCACCACCGCGGAGCGCATGCTGCGGGTAACTTCGACCCCAGCGCTCGTCGTGCGCTCCAACAACGTTCAGCCCTATCGTTGCGCCGTTGTGGCGGTTGACCTCGCGGAGGATGGCGCCTCCCACATCTCGCGGTTACGCCAGCTTGGGCTCGCCAACGACGACGCGATTGTACCAGTGTTCGCTTATGAAGCCGGACAGTTCCACATGATGCGCCGAGCCGGGGCGACGCTGGCGGAACTCAAGGCCATGTTCGAAAAAGAAAAAGCGGGCGTTTTGCCAGCAATAAACGCCCAGATCAGTGCGGCTGGACTGAGTCCGGCAAAGGCCGTCGTGAAGCCGATATTGTTCAATACGCCGGATACAATTCTCGAGGCGGCGGCAGAGGCGCAGGCGGACCTCCTAGTCGTTGGTTCACGCCGGAAGACGGCGATGAAACGCTTTACGCTGGGTAGCGTTTCGGAAGGTTGTCTGCGGCGCGCCAACATGGACGTGCTCGTATTTCCCCCCGAAGATTAGACCGATAACTCGGCCTCTTCCGGGGCAAAGCATTGCCAAGGCAAAATACCAGCGCAAGCCAGTCAGTGTGCCGATTATGCGCCCTGTTGGACTCGCTCAAGGAAGGCCTTCACGCGCGCGCCGTTCGCCCCAAGATCGGATCCGCCTACGCGCGATTTCGAGCGAACGTCGATGCGCGTTTGCGATGGGGAGAGCGCCGTCAGTCGGACGATGAAATCGTCTTTAAAGCCAAACCACAGTGAGGTGGAGACGGCTTCAATGCGCCAACCGCTGCCCGCTTCATCTCCATCGGGTCCTTCGGCAATGACCTCCATCTTCATAGAAGTAATTGATTTCTGCGCGACATTCGTTGCCTCCTGTAGCGACAAATCGAATACGAGCGGCTTGATTTCCGGAAAAGCTGTCCGCTGGGCCTCCGCAACGGTCAACCCGTCTGCGCTGCGCGGGACAGGATCCGTTCCTTTGTATTCCGGCGGGTTTGAGCGCGGAAGTTCGGCGGCGGCGATGATGGCCGGCGGGTTATCGAAATCGGTTGTAATGTCGTGAATGAAGGGATTGGACTCGACTGCGTTCCTGAGTTGCAAAGGCGCGACGGCCGCGCTGGCAGACGCTACGAGGGCGATGAGCGGCAACAACGCTAGTCCGCGCGCTTTCCAAAGCGCGAGGATCAGCGCCAGCGCAGCAGCGCCAGCCGCCGCTATTACGGGCACGGCCATTGTTCGGATGAGGCCGAGGCCAGTGGAATAATCCCAGACGCCAAAACGCGTCCCAGGACCGCCTGCGGCAAGCGCCAATGCCGCACCAATGGCCGCAAGCGAAACGACCCATATGAAAAGTCGGATCATCAGCATCCCCTTATGTGAAACGACCAACCCCACTCTCTCGCGAGGGAACTTGTACCCGCAACGCTCCGTTTTTGCACGGTCATGCGCAGCTTTCGGAAGCCCCACATGAAAACGGGCTTGCATCTGCGGCGTGAGTGCCGATCTCTATGCCCAAAAGGAGCCTCGCCATGCCGAGACCGATTTCGATTATGCTCAATCATGATCTTGGCAAAGAAGAAGCCAGACGCCGCATCGCCGAGGGTTTTGGAAAGATCAAGGCGACCCTGTCTGGCGGCGTTAAGCTCAAATTCAGTGAAGAGTGGTCAACCGAGGACAGTTTTTCTTTCAGCGCTCGCGGCTTCGGGCAGTCTATCGAAGGCACGATCGACATCTTTCCACAG
>CAZSBU010000173.1:0-3021 GCA_964605055.1 uncultured Caulobacterales bacterium
CCTAGGAATGGCGGTACCAAAAACCGCTGCCTTACCACTTGGCGACGCCCCATCGAGCCGCGCCTGATACCGCTGCGGCCAAGCGAAATCAACGCCCGCTTTGGAAAATTAAATGGCGGCGGCTGGTCGCGGCGCAACGTCCGACGGAATTCTTCGACGCAATTGCTCGCAATGCTTATGGCGCGGCGTTGCCAACCGCCGGCGCCGCCGCTAATAGACCCGCTTCGTCGGAGTGTAGCTCAGCCTGGTAGAGCACTGTCTTCGGGAGGCAGGGGCCGAGTGTTCGAATCACTCCACTCCGACCATTTCCCCCTCTCGCGCGCAATTACAACAACCCGGCCCGGGTTGGCGAGCGCCACGCCTAACCCTACATCGTTAAAGGTCGCGGCGCGGCTCAGCCGAACGCGAGCGGTGGGATTTTATTGAGCGCGACGCTGCGGGGGTAGTCATGGACTTAGCTTGGGTTACGCAAGGCGCCGCCTATGGCGCTTTTGTGCTTATTTTTGTCGCCGGCGTTCTCCTTGGCGTGCTCTTCGCGAGCCGGCCGTGGAGGTATCTGCGCATCTTCCGTAATTTCTTCCGGATCCTGACAACCCCTTTACGGGGGATAGGCCTGATGGGCAAGGCGTCGCGGCGTTTCAAGAGCGCGCGAAACGCGGCTGTCACAAGCAAGGCGTCAATTTCAATCCTCGATCGCAAAACAGAAATCGAGAAAATAATCTTTCTGCAGCGTCATGGCCTTTTTCGTCCCGGAGAAGATGTCGAGCTTGACGAAAGCCAGCTTCTCGAACTGGAGAGAAAAAGCGAGGAACTCGAGCGAAGCTATCTGGTTCGCAGGAAAGGCCTTCTATTCAACGAAATCGACATCCCATCGACTTATACGCCGGATTGGATGTCCGCCGGTCTTTCGCCAGAAACAGTTGCCGAATTCCGGGCCAACGCCGATGCGTTTTTCAGCAACCAGGTCGACCTCAGCGCTAACAACGAGGCGCTTTATGAAGATGTCGACGGCGCGCACTCCATCGCCATGTTCGGCAGCCCTGGAACGGATCTGGCTGCCTACAATCTGATCAATGAAGCGCGGAAGAACATCAACGCCAACGTCCTGCGGTTGATTCTCGCCTTTGTCGTGACGACGTTGGCGAGCCTTGCAGTCATTTTGTTCGTGACTCGGGAAACGATCTGGAGTTTAGCCCCCATTATCGTTGGCGCCCTGATCATGGCGTTACTGCAAATTTTCTATAGCAACAAACAGCGTCATTCTATCCGCGCGCTCGGGAAATTCATGAACCTGTACGTTGGCTACATTTCCGATCGGTTCCGCGACGTGACTGGCAAGGCCCTCGGCGTCACAGTCGGCAATGAAAAGGACGCCGCCGTTCTCGCTGAAAACGCGAAAATCTGGAACAAGCTGCTCATCTGGATGGCGTTTCGCGCTTTCTTTATTGAGACCTTTCTCAGGAACCAGCTTTATCAGATCCACCGCAACAGCGGCTATTACGAGCTATTCTCCAATACGCTCATCGTCGCGGTAATTCCCCTCGTCGTCTTTGTCGGCCACGCATTCGGGTTGTACAATTTATCCGTCTACGTCAGCGACGGAGGCCGGATTGTTGCAGCTGCGGCTCTGTTTCTGGCCGTCGTCTATCTTTTCCTGACCCACAAAAAAGTGATCACGGAAGAACTTTCTTTTCAGGACTGGCGCGGCTTCGACAAACTCCAACTCAGCGCCAAAATGGACGAGGTCGTCGGCAAATACGCTGAAGAGATTGGCTACTGGAAACAGCGCCTCGACAGATAGTCCCAACTGAGAATAACGTCCGGCTCTCGATAAAGCAGGATGGTTCCATGACGCTCCGCCGACAATTGGCGCTCGCCGCAAGCCTCGCTCTGGCCGCTTGCGGCGGACAGGGCAACCAGGATGCATTGCCCGCTGATAAAGCGGCGACCATTTATTCGGGAGGCCCGATCTATACCGGCGCCGCCGCCGCGCCGACCGCCGAGGCCGTCGCCGTCGCGGCGGGAGCAATCATCGCGGTCGGGACACTCGCTTCGGTCGAGGACGCCGCAGGCCCCGACGCTCAGCGCATCGATCTGGCCGGCGCGGCGCTATTTCCGGGCTTCACGGACTCGCACGCCCACTTGCTCGGCATCGGCATGCGCGAGCTGACGCTCAATCTTGAAGGCATCGGCTCGATAGAGGAACTGACAGACGTTATCTCCGCGAACGTGACCGAGATGGCCCCGGGCGAGACCGTCTACGGGCGCGGGTGGATCGAGACGAATTGGCGGGAGCGGCGCTTCCCAACTCGTGAGGATCTCGATCAGGTCAGCCCGGATCATCCTGTTGTGCTCGAACGCGCCGATGGACACGCGATGGTGGTCAACTCCGCAGCGCTCGCCAAAGCCGGCATTGACGCGACAACGCCCGATCCTGCGGGCGGATCGATCGAACGCGACAGCGCCGGGCGGCCAACCGGCGTTCTGATCGACAATGCGCAGAATTTGGTGGCGGGTCTTATCGCTTGCCCGTCAGTCGATGCCAAGCGCACGGCGTTTGAAACAGGCAGCGAGGTTTATGCGCGCTACGGATGGACGGGCGTGCACAATATGTCGGTCGACCCGGATGACGTCTCGCTGATGGAAGCACTCGCAAGCGATCCATCAGAAACGGGCGCGCGCGCGCGGCTGGCGATCCGCGTTTATAATGCGCTCGATCCCGCCGGGCTTGATTGGCTGGTGGCGAACGCGCCGCACACGGATAAAACAGGGCGCATCGTCACCCGGGCCGTCAAACTCTACGCAGATGGCGCCCTCGGCTCGCGCGGCGCAGCGCTGACCGAACCGTATGCGGATCGGCCCGAAACGTCCGGACTACTTTTGATGGAAGCGCCGCAAGCGCTTGCGGCAATGGCGCGTGCCCGCGACGCCGGCGTTCAGGTGGCCGCGCACGCAATCGGCGACCGGGGCAACCGGCTCGTGCTTGACTGGTTCGAGCAGTCTCTGCCCGAGAAAGATCGC
>CAZSBU010000173.1:3031-5661 GCA_964605055.1 uncultured Caulobacterales bacterium
GAGGAGCGCCGACGCGAGCGAGAGGCAGCAAGCGAGCGCATCGAGCACGTGCAGCACCTCTTGACGGAGGACATTCCGCGGTTCGCCCAGCTCAGCGCCATCGCCTCCATGCAGCCAAGTCACGCCATCGGCGATCTTTATTTTGCGCCTGACCGGCTCGGTCCCGCCAGGCTCGATGGGGCCTATGCCTGGCGGTCGCTGCTCGATTCCGGTGCGGTCATCGCCGGCGGATCGGACGCGCCCGTCGAGCGCGGCGATCCGTTGATCGAATTCTACGCCGCCGTCGCGCGCCGCAGCCTTGACGGGTTCTCGAACGAAGACTGGCGTCCGGGGCAAGCGGTATCGCGCGCCGAGGCGCTCGCGATGTTCACCTCGGCGCCGGCCTTTGCTTCGTTTGCAGAGGATCGACTCGGCTCCATTGAAGTCGGCAAGGCCGCTGATTTCACAGCGTTCTCGGCAGACATCATGACCATTCCGCCGGAAGAAATTCTAAAGGCGAAAGCCGTGCTGACGATTGTCGATGGGCAGATAATTTACGACGCGCAAGAACGGTCGTCTGGTGACTGAACGCGCCGTGGGCTGAGGCGCGCCACTAGCCCCGGCTCGCGTAACGCCGTGATCGCAAATCCGATCAGCGACGCGTGAAACATCAGCGAGGCAAGGCCCGGCTCTGACAATCGCCACACCATGGCGAGCGCCGCGAACGCGCCGGCGACGATTGCGATGTAGATGGCCGCAAGGCGCGCCGAGGCTGGCTGCCCGAGCCGCCACCAAACGGCGGCGGCAATCGGCAGCGCGAACGCGAGCTTGACGACAGCCATGCCGCGAAGGAGGCGCGAAAGCTCGGGGTCAGCGGTCAGGGCGGCGCTCGGCTCGACCAAGGCGAGGCCCGCAGCGGTCGCGAGCATTACCGTCACCACAAGCCCTACCCGACGGGGGAGATAACCGGTGCGCGCGGCCTCGACAGTCGCTGGCGAGGCGACGACTGGAACCGTGACCGGTCGAAATTGCGGAGCGCTGTCGTAAGGGGCCATGCTTGGAAGATAGCGCCGCATTGCGATCAGCGCCAGCCGTCAGGTTGCAAACAGACTGTCGGGGCGCTCAAAGCATTTGAACTCAAGGGCGTTACCGGCGGGGTCAAACAGGAAAAACGTGCCCTGCTCACCGGGCTCACCCTTGAAACGGATATCGGGCTCAATCAGAAATTGAACCTCGGCGCGGCGCAGCCGATCCGCGAGTGCGCGCCAGTCATCTGGGCTCAGAACGACGCCAAAATGGCGCACCGGCACATCGTGGGCGTCGACAGGATTCGTCGCTGTCTCGCCGCATGCATCTGGCGCCAGATGCACGACGAGTTGGTGCCCGAAAAAGTTGAAATCAATCCATTGAGCCGACTGCCGTCCTTTCGGACATTCGAGCAGGCCGCCGTAAAAGGCGTCAGCCGCTGCGAGGTCGTCAACCGGAATGGCGAGATGAAATGGGGGTACGCCAGACTGGGTCATTACTCAGGCCTTCGCGCATAAGCTGACAAACTCAAACCTTGTTCTGTCACGACCGGGCATGGCAGACAAACGCCAAGAGCGCCGGAACCGCCCAGCACCGTCCGGTCGACAAAAAGGAAACGCACACAAATGGCCACCCCTTTCATTTCGCTTACCAGCGGCTTCTTCGTCGCCCCGCAGATCGACGCTAGCGATATCGCCCGCGCCGAGGCGCTCGGCGTCAAGCTCATCATCAACAACCGTCCGGACGGGGAAGAGCCGGGTCAACCGGCCGGCGCATCGATCAAGGCCGCCGCCGAAGCTGCCGGCATCGAATACATGTCCGTCCCCGTCGGCGGCCAGGGGGTGACCGACGCCCATCTCGATCAGATCGATGCGGCCCTCGCGCGGCACAAGGATGCGCCGATCCTCGCCTATTGCCGCTCCGGTACGCGGTCTGCGACGGTGCATGCGCTGGCGGCGGCGCGCCGCGGCGAAGACGCCGATACGCTGATCACGCAAGCGGCTGAAGCCGGTTACAATCTGGCTGGCTTGCGCCCGCGATTGGCGGCGCTTTCGTCTTCAGCGGGCTGAAGAGCGATTATTAGTGGTGGATGACAAGCCGGGCGCTTGCCGACGCCGCCGGGATGGCGATCGTTTCCGTCAGCGTGACCCCGCACGTTAGCGGCTCCATGCGTCGGCCGTCGCCGTCCGTCGCGCGCGAATCCATGCCCTCGCCGCAATCGAGGAAGCTCCCCGGTTCGCGCTCAATCGAAAACAGCCAATTTGGCGGCGCGGCGATATAGGCCCGGTCCGTAACCCCGCCCGAAGCCTCGCCCAGAGCGACCGAGCCCGCCGATGCGTGTGCAGGCGACGGTTTCAGGCGCGCCGCATCGCTGGCGATCGCCATTCCGCCCCAAAAGCCGAGCGCTGTCCCAAAAAGGGCAACGAGAAACGCGGGAAAGTGCTTCCGAATGAAACTCATGCCGCCTGAATCGCAAAAGGCGGGCCGCCCATCGCGGAGAGTTCATTTCCCGCGCGACGTGGTAAATTCGATGATGTAGAGGCGTCGCGCAGCAGAAGAGCGGTACTGGCATGTCCCTGTTCGGGGAATTCGAGTTCGAGGGTGGCCAGATCGTCGCCAAGGAA
>CAZSBU010000174.1:0-5658 GCA_964605055.1 uncultured Caulobacterales bacterium
GCCTGGCGCGCCGCCATCGAAGCAGAACTCGCCGCGGTCCATCCGGCGGCTGACGGGCGGGCGCCGATTGAGACGGTAGTGACCATTTCGCGCGCGCTGATGACCGGACTGCTCGTTCATGATGGGCTGCTCGAAGACGAGGCGCGCATGGATGAAATACTCGGTTCGTGGATTGGCCTCGTCACCAATCGCTGACCCGGCATGAACCGAAGCCCACCTACAGGTTCACAGATCGCTGATAGGCCGCTCGAGCGGTCAGCCTTGCCCACCATGCCGTGACATTTGGAGTGGCGGCTTCCTCGATGCCGAGCGTTTGCGCCAGATGCAACGCGTATCCGACGCAGATGTCCGCCATCGTGAAACGATCGGCGCACAGATAGTCGCGACCCTCTAGCCCCGTTTCAACCGACCGCCAGCGGGCGAGAAACCAGGCGCGATAGTCTGCGGCGACCTGCGGCTGGCGGCGCTCTTCAGGCTCCAGCGCCGAATACCTAAGCACCAGCGTTTGCGGAAAGGTCAGCGTAGCATCCGCGCGGTGCAGCCAATTTATATAAAGACCAAAATCAGGCTCATCACGCGTCACCGCAAGCGGGGTTGGCGCATATTTCTCACCAAGATAATGGCAAATCCCAGCGCTCTCCGTCAGGAACGCTTCTCCGTCCACGAGAGTCGGCACCGTGCCGAGCGGATTGATCAGTTTGTAGTCTTTCTGAAAAACGCGCGGCGGAAATGGCATCGAGACCAGCTCATACGGCAACCCCATTTCTTCCAGCGCCCAGACGCAGCGCATCGAGCGCGCCTGATTGCAATGATAGAGTTTCACCTTGGTAACCTCACTAAGTTGGGTTGTCTGGATAGGGGCATTTATCCGCTTGCGGACCCTGACGGGCGGATAACCGGACGTCAACGCGCATTCCCATGAGCCAAAACAAGGGCGCGCGGCGCGACAACCACAATGCCTTGCCCGACCCAATTGCAGCACGCATAGTAGCTTTGAAGGCTTGGCGCAGAGATCAGGCGAAAAATATTACTGCTGTAGCGGCTGGGGCCAAGGGAGCGCACGGATGACTGACGGGTGGAATTTTGGCGATATTCTGGATCTTACCGCAGCAGCCCTGCCGCAGGATCGGCCTTCGCTGATCCATGAAGACCGAACAATCAGTTGGCGCGAGTTTGACCGACGCACCAATAACCTCGCACGAGCGCTTCTTGCTCGCGGACTGAAATCGGGCGACCGGGTCGCGTTCTATCATCGAAACGGCGTCGAATACGCCGAACTTCTCGCCGCCGCGTTCAAGGCGCGACTGACCCATGTCAACGTCAATTATCGGTACCGAGACGAAGAATTGATCCATATCTTGACGGACTCTAACGCAACAGCGGTCTCGTTTGACGCTGAGTTCGCGCCGATGATCGAACGACTTCGCTCACGGGCTCCGGGCGTAAAGGTCTGGCTACAGGCTGGCGACGCGACTATTGCCTTTGGCGAAAATTATGAGGCGCTGGCCAATGAGGGCGACGGGTCGCCCCTGGACATAAAACGCGCCCCTGACGACACGCTTCTTCTCTATACTGGCGGCACAACTGGGATGCCGAAGGGGGTTATCTGGACGCACGATACACTGCGGCGTGCGCAGCTTATGGCCCTTTCCGCTATCGGCCCGGCGCCAATGTCGTATGACGCGCATCGCGAACATATCGCGGCTGGTGGGGAAATCCTTCCGTTCATGCCAGCCTGTCCGTGGATGCACGGCACGGGTCTGTCTACGGCGCTTGCCCAGATGTGTTTTGCCCAGCCGATCGTAACGGTAGCGTCTTCAAGCGGGCTCGACGCACCCGCAATCTGGCGGGCGATATCCCGCCATCGTGTCGCGCAGGTGGCGATCGTCGGCGATGCATTCGCAAAACCAATGCTCGCGGCGCTCGAAGAGGATCGCGACCTCGACCTTACGGGCCTGCGCGTCATGATCTCCTCCGGCGCCATGTGGAGCCGAGATGTCAAGGAACGCTTCTTTGAATACCTTCCCCATCTGCTGATCGCGGATATGTTTGGCGCCTCGGAGACATTGAGCTTTGGCGCCTCGTTCTCAACCCGAGACGCCGTCGCCGAGACAGCGCGCGTTATGTTGACGACAAATGCGAAGATTCTGCGCGAGGACGGCGCGCCGGCTGGCCCCGGCGAAACAGGGCTCATCGCCATCAAGGGCATGATTGGCGCCGGATACCATGGCGACGCAGAAAAGACCAAACGCACCTATCGCGAGATCGATGGCGAAACATGGTGCATCCCTGGCGACTGGGCGCGCGTCAACGAAGACGGCTCGGCGACGCTCCTTGGACGCGGATCGAATTGCATCAATACGGCCGGTGAGAAAGTGTTCCCCGAAGAAGTCGAGGAGGTGTTGAAGCTCGCTGAAGGCGTTATCGATGCGCTGGTCGTCGGGGTGCCTGATGAAAAATGGGGCAATGCGGTCGTCGCGATTGTTACCTCGGACGATCCTGCGCCTGAAGCGGAAAGCAATCTTCGCGATTTTGTCGCTTCGCGCCTTGCCCGCTACAAGGCGCCAAAACGTATAGTCTTTACAAAGACTGTCCTGCGTGGTCCGAATGGCAAGGCGGACTACAAAGCGGCGCGAGCGCTAGCCGCTACCGGCGCCGCCGCATGAGCCGGCCTCTCGATTTCGATGCGACGCGCCTGCCCTCACCCCACCTTACCGAGGCGCACGAGGCGTGGCGGCGTACCGTCCGGACGTTTGTCGACCGTGAAATTTCACCGTACGTCAATGAATGGGACGAGGCGGGCGCCTTTCCACGCACATTGCACAGGAAAGCCGCCGAGATTGGCCTCATAGGCCTCGGATACCCTGAGGCGTATGGCGGCATCAAAGACGGGACGGATGTCTTTCACAGCTTGATCGCCTCTGAAGAATTGGCCAGAGGCGGTTCCGGGGGGCTTGTCGCGGGCCTTATGACGCACGGCATTGGCCTGCCCCCCATCATGGCGCTTGGCGATGAAGCGCTTAGGCGCCGCATCGCACCACCCGTGCTCGCCGGCGAAAAACTGATTTCGCTTTGCGTAACCGAGCCGTCGGGCGGATCTGACGTTGCAAACATCCGAACGCGCGCCATCCGCCGCGGCGATGCATATGTCGTCAACGGAGAAAAAACCTACATCACGACAGGAATGCGCGCGGACTATCTCACCGTAGCGGTTCGCACTGGCGGGCCCGGCGCTGGCGGCCTTTCATTTCTCTTGATCGACGCCACCTCGCCGGGCGTATCGCGCACCGCCCTGCCGAAGATGGGCTGGTGGATGTCGGATACAGCGTCGATCAGTTTCAGCGATGTTGAGGTTCCCATTGAAAACCTCATCGGGCAGGAAAACGCCGGGTTTGGAGGCATTGTCGCCAATTTCAACATGGAGCGCCTTGGCATGGCCGCGCAGGCATTGGCCTTTGCGCGGGTTTGCATTGCAGACGCAGCTGAATGGGCGCTTGAGCGAACCACTTTCGGCAAGCCGCTCGCCAAGCATCAGGTCATTCGTCACAAGTTCGCGGAGATGCTGCGGCTTGTGAACGCCGGACAGGCCTATCTAGATAACTGCGCCTGGCAGGTCCGCAGCGGCCGGGCGCCAATCGCCGATCTTGCCTTGCTCAAGGTCGAGGCGACGCGGGCAATGGAGTTCTGCGCACGCGAGGCGATGCAGATCCTTGGCGGCGCTGGCTATATCCGCGGACAACGCATCGAGCGGATCTATCGCGAAGTCCGGGTAATGGCGATCGGCGGCGGTTCGGAGGAGATCATGAACGATCTTGCAATCCGTCAATCTGGCCTATGAAATTCTGGTGGCTTCGCGAGCGCTTTGAGCGCCGCTAACGGCAAGTTGATCAAGCGCCGTTTCTTCGCCACAGCGAACTGACGTATCATGATAAATCGACCGATCAACCACGATGGAGACAATACCGATGACTTATGACTTGCGGACACCGGAAGGCGACGACGCCGTTGAAACGCGCCCTACGCGGCGCGGCGTTCTTACCGCCAGCTTGTTCACCATGGGCTATGCCCTCGCAGGTCCTGTGAACGCGCAGGCGATCACGACCGATGAGGAAGGCCTCGTCATTTCCGAACCAAAATTCAAAGGCGCTGGCGGCTATCGCTTGCCTGCCTATGTTGCGCGCCCAGCAGCGGCCGGTCCGCATCCTTGCGTGATCGTCGTCAACGAGATCTTCGGCATCCATGCTTATATCAAAGATGTGTGTCGCCGTTTCGCGAAACTCGGCTACGTCGCGATTGCTGCGGATTACTTCGACCGGGCGGGCGACCCGTCAATGCTAGATTTCACCGACAGCGCCTCGCGTGAAAAAATCTTCGCGATCGTGGGATCGGCGACCAACGACCAGGTCATGGCCGATACGGACGGCGCCGTCGCCTGGCTGGAGAAACAATCCTTCGCGGATGCGAGCCGACTCGCAGTGACAGGCTTTTGCTGGGGCGGGTCGGTCACGTGGATGTACGCTGCGCACAATCCGAAGATCAAGGCGGGCGCGGCCTGGTACGGCCGTCTTGCGGCCCGCCCGAATCAGACAGAACAACGCAAATGGCCGACGGAAATTGCCGCCGAACTCAAAGCGCCGGTGCTTGGGCTATATGCCGATCTCGACGCCGGGATTCCGCTCGGCGAGATCGACCAGATGCGCGCTGCGCTGCAGGCGGCGGGTAATCCGACCGGCTCGCGCATTCTCGTTTTCGCAGACACGCAGCACGGTTTCCACGCCGACTATCGCCCGTCTTACAACAAGGACGCTGCCGAGCGCGCTTGGGCGCGCGCCATCGATTGGTTCAAGACGAACGGGGTCTAACCGATAGACGCAAGCGCGTCGGCTCAATCGCCGCGCTTGCGCGCATACATTGCCGCGTCAGCGCTGGCGAGCGCATCTTCAGCCGACGCGCCCGCCGCAACCTCGACAGAGCCGACGGAAACGCTGAGCGCAATCTCGCGACCCTCGAAAGGTAATCTCCGTTGTCGGACCAATTCGCGGATAGCCTCCGCCTTCGCCGCTGCTTCCGCGCTTTTCGCGTTTGTAAGGATCAACCCAAATTCATCTCCGCCTATGCGCCCGAACGCATCGGTTTGGCGGACATGGCCGATTATTGTTTCCGCAATTGTCCGTAACGCTGCGTCGCCTGCGGCGTGACCAAGCTCGTCGTTGATTCGTTTCAAGCCATCGACATCGATGAAGATGAGGCTTGAAGGCTGTCCGTATCGCTCAAGCAACGCCAGACTGCGCTCAAGCATCGCAACGAACGCACGCCGGTTCAGAACGCCGAGCAGCGGGTCGCGGTCGGCCAGCGATTCCAGTTCGACGATCCGTGCGCGCATGGCTGTAATATCGCGGCGCAACGCGGCCACCTCCTCCATCAGCGAGACCAGCGCGGCGCGCACGCGCGGGGTCATTTCCGCCTCGGGAACGCCGGCGATCTCAACGACATCGACGGGCGCCTCTATGGACGATGGCGCGGCGGCAGGAGGCGTTTTCCCCGCAGGCGTTGCGCCGCCGACTGCAGCTGGTCCACGCGATTTTCCTTTTTCGATTTTCATCTCGCCGACTTTCATCGCCGCACGACCAATTGCGCGTGTTCAGCAGATAACGTTTC
>CAZSBU010000175.1:0-3514 GCA_964605055.1 uncultured Caulobacterales bacterium
CCGCGATATGGGTCCGCGCGCGCGCTATCTCGGCCCCGAGACGCCGGCCGAGGCGCTCTCCTGGCAGGACCCCGTGCCGGAAGTCGACCATCGCCTGATCAACACCAAGGATATCAAGGCGCTGAAAGCCGAAGTGCTCGCGTCCGGTTTGTCCGTGTCCGAACTTGTTCGGACGGCGTGGGCGTCGGCCTCATCGTTCCGCGACACTGACATGCGCGGTGGGGCGAATGGCGCACGGCTGCGCCTTGCGCCGCAGAAAGACTGGGCCGTGAACGATACGTCGGAAACGGCGAAAGTTCTCGCCAAGCTAGAGGAAATCCAGTCGGGCTTTAACAGCCGCCAATCGGGCGGCAAAAAAGTCTCGCTTGCCGACCTCATCGTCCTTGGCGGCGCCGCGGCGATCGAACAGGCGGCCAAGACCGCCGGGCACGACGTTACCGTGCCGTTCGCGCCGGGCCGGACTGACGCGACCGCGGAACAGACGGACGTTGAATCCTTCGCTGTGCTTGAGCCGACGGCGGACGGTTTCCGAAACTATCTCGGTTCGGATTATAGCCGCAGGCCGGCGCAGGCGCTTGTCGACCGCGCTGACCTCCTGAGCCTGACGGTGCCCGAGATGACGGTACTCGTCGGCGGCTTGCGGGCTCTCGGCGCGAACGCAGGCGGCGCCGAACATGGCGTCTTCACTGAACAGAAGGGCGCGCTGACGAACGACTTCTTCGTCAACCTGCTCGACATGTCGACGCAGTGGAAGCCGGCGGCGAACGCGTCGTACGTGTTCGAAGGGCGCGACCGCACGACCGGCGATTTGAAATGGACGGCGACCGAAGTCGATCTCGTTTTCGGGTCGAACGCTGAACTTCGCGCTGTCGCCGAAGCCTATGCGTTGACGGGCGCTGAGGACGCGTTCGTTCACGATTTCGTGGCGGCTTGGGACAAGGTCATGAACCTCGACCGTTTCGATCTGCGCAAGTCGTAACCCATAAAACTGCGCCCGGCGCCAATCGGCTCCGGGCGCACCTCATTCAGCCCACCGGAACAAACAGGATGGACGGGTGTTCTCAGGTGACGATCGGCGAGTCCGCCGTCGCCGGAGACAGCCATGCGATTATTGCAAATCATCCTTCTATGCAGTTTCTTCCTCTCGTCCTGCGAAACTCTCAAAGGAGTCGGTCGCGACGTCGAGGACAGCGGCGAAGCGCTTGAAGACGTCGTTGAAGGCTAAGTCAGGGCGCGCTCAGTCAGGGCGCGCATTGTCGGCTGGAGCATTAGCCCTACGCGCGCCGCGTCTCTTGCTGCGGGCGCACCTTGTGCGGGGTCGCCCTCCACGGCGAATCTCCCGATATTATCTCGTATAGAGGTTTTGCGGCGCTTTAGGGCGGCGTCGCATGACGGGGAGCTTTCGCGCATGAACGCCAACCTATGACCATCACATGACGTCCGGCTTCGTCATTGCGATCGCCCAACGCAAGGGCGGCGCCGGCAAGACGACGCTCGCCTGTCAGCTGACAGCAGCGTTTCTTGCTTGCGGGCGCTCCGTGTTTGGACTGGATACGGATGAACAACGCAGTTATTCGCGGTGGAGCGAGCTACGCACCGCCGAGTGCAGGCCTTGTTCACGCTTCAAGCTCGACCGCGCAGCAGGCTTCGGTTTTGCGGCGGCCTTGCGTCACGCGAGAGAGCGCGCCGATATCGTCATAGTCGATACGCCGCCCTCGGTTGATGCGACGGTCGAGCGCGCCGTCAGAGGCGCCGATCTTGTTGTCACGCCTCTGCAATTGTCGCCCATCGACCTTGATGCAACGCTGCCCACCGCCAGCCTCGTGGGGCAAATAGGCCGGCCCGCGCTTTTCGTCATCAATCGCGCCCCGCCACGGGCGAAGATCGCCGATCTCATCCGTGACAAGATTACCCAGTATCGCCTTCCGATCGCGGCAACAGAACTCGGCAACCGCGCCGCATTCGCCGAGAGCATGGCGTCGGGCGCGGGGGTCGTCGATACCGCACCGACAAGCCTCGCTGCCCGCGAAATTGAAGCGCTCGCCGAAGAAATCTCGACCCGCATTGGGCGGACGGCGGCGGTCGCGTGAACAATCCTGCCTGTGTTGGGCCGCATATGCTGCGTGATTTGCCGGGTGCAACGGCGGTTCAGGTCAATCGTTCATGAGGCGCTTTGCGGGCCACGTGGAAGGCCACGTCGTCGGACGCATCGCGTGGTTGCGGGCGGCGGTGCTTGGCGCCAATGACGGCATCGTCTCAACAGCCAGTCTTGTATTGGGCGTTGCAGCGGCGTCAGCCAGCCGGGGCGAAATTGCAACCGCAGGATTCGCCGGCCTCGTCGCCGGGGCGATGTCAATGGCGGCAGGCGAATATGTGTCCGTCAGTTCCCAATCTGACGCCGAAGCAGCGGAATTGCGCCGTGAACGAGTTGAACTGAAGGAAGATCCGGCATCGGAACTTGCAGAGTTGACGTCGATCTATGTGGCGCGCGGCCTCGACGCCAATCTCGCCCGTGAGGTTGCCGAACAGCTCACATCGAAGGATGCGCTGGCCGCCCATGCGCGCGATGAGTTGCATCTGTCCCCGGCGACAGCAGCTCGGCCGATATTGGCTGCAACGACGTCGGCATTGACGTTCGCCGCTGGCGCAGCATGGCATTGCGCTGATGACGCCGCTTTCCTTTCTTGCGCTCACGGTCAGCGGCGCTTCGCTGTTGTCGCTTGCCTGCCTTGGCGCGATGTCGGCGCGCATAGGCAGGGCCCCCGTGCTGCCGGCTATCATGCGCGTTTCATTCTGGGGCGCCGCGGCCATGGCGTTGACGGCAGCCGCCGGAAGGTTGTTCGGTGCGATCGTTTAGCCTTGCCGCCAGGCTCAACGCCGCGCGCTGATCATTCGCCGTTAAAGAGTCGCATCGCGGAAATCACCATCGCTTCGGTCGCCGCGGTGATTGCGGGTTCCGGCTCGACCTTGAAAAACGGCGAATGGTGCGAGGGCGCGGTCTCTACGTCCTTCGCCGGCGTGCCGCCGACAGCGAAATAAACGCCTTTGACGCCGGATTCCGGCGTGATGAAATAAGCGAAATCCTCCGCGCCCATCCCTTCCGGGGGCACGTCGATGACGGCGTTCTCGCCCATTTGGGCGATCAGCGTTTGCTTGACGATCGTCGCCGTCGCCGCATCGTTGACGGTCGGCGGGGTCGATTCGGTTTTGGAGCGGATAACCTCCGGCATCAGGTTTTCGGGCACGCCCATCGACACCGCAACGCCTTTGGCGACCCGGTCGATGCCGTCGAGCAATTGCTTTCGCACTTTCGGGTCAAGCGAACGGACGGTCAGCTGCATCTCGACCTTGTCGCCAATGATGTTGTGCTTCGTGCCGCCGTGAATGGCTCCGACCGTGATGACGCCCGGCTGCAACGGATCGATCGAGCGCGAAACGAGGCTTTGCAGCGAAACAACGATCTGCGCCGCGACGAGTACGGGATCGACGCCCTTGTTCGGCGAAGCGCCATGCG
>CAZSBU010000175.1:3524-4918 GCA_964605055.1 uncultured Caulobacterales bacterium
CGAACGATGATGTCGACGCTGTCGGCGCTGGCGTAGGCGGCCCCGATCGGCACTTCAATCTTGCCCGAGGGGCGGTCGGCGGCGACATGGAAAGCCAGCGCGTAGTCAGGCTTTGGAAAGCGCGTATAGAGCCCGTCCGCGAGCATGTCGCGGGCGCCTGAAATCCTTTCCTCGGCTGGCTGGCCGATGAGGACGAGCGTTCCCCTCCACTGGTCTTTCCGCGCGGCGAGCGCGCGCGCCGTGCCCACAAGCGAGGTCATGTGCGTGTCGTGTCCGCAAGCGTGCATCACGGGTTTCACGATGCCGTCGATGTCCTCTTGCGTCACCTTCGACGCGTAAGTCAGACCGGAGTCTTCCTTCACCGGCAAGCCATCCATATCGGCGCGGATCATTATCGTCGGGCCATCGCCGTTCTTCATCACCGCGACAACGCCTGTTCCGCCGACCTTCTCCGTTACATCGTAACCAAGCGGGCGAATTTCCTTCGCCAGCCGCTCGGCCGTTTTAAATTCTCGGTGCGACAGTTCCGGGTTGCGATGAAAATAGTCGAACAGCGGCGCGAGGTTCGCCTTGTAATCGGCTGCGATTTCCGCACGAAGCTCGCCTTGAGCAAAAGCTGGCGCAGCGAGCGCGAGCGAGGCCACTGAAACAGCCGCTTGCATCAGGTATTTTTTCATAAGACCCTTTTGGAAAGGCGCGCAACGCGTGCGTTACACGGCGACCGCCAGCTGAACGCGACCTTAGACCTTTTGCTATCACGAACAAGCGCGCCACGCATTGCGTTAGCGCCATTTGCTACCGGGAGCGACCCCGTCAGCGGGTAGGACTTCACAAAAACGCGCGCGCCGAAAAAAAGTTATCCCCCACCCCCTTCGACGGTCCCATGCTGTTTGCGGGCGATGAAAAAGGTCGGTGACTCAAGCCGAGTAGCTTGAACCCCCTTTTCGGAGGCGAGGCGATGGTATGCAGCATTTGACGATCCATTCGATCCAAAGGATCCAGTCGATCCACTTTCGCGCCGTGGAAGCGGCAAATCCGGCGCGCCGCTCAACCGCTAGCAGGTCTTTCGGCGGCAAGCCGCCATTCTCGGCTGACCGCCTCGTCGGTCTCGGCGCCGCGCCGGGGCGCCGCAAGGCGCGCAAAATGATCGGCTTCCGCGAGGCGCGAGGCAGCCCAGACCGCGGCGCCCCGCACCAGAGGGGAGGCGTCATCGAGACGCGCCGTTACTGCATCAAGCAGATGCGGTTCGCCCGAATTGCCGATCGCGATCATCACGTTACGGATGAAGCGGTCGCGGCCGATGCGCTTGATTGGCGAACCGCTGAAGTGAGCCCTGAATGCGGGGTCGTCGAGCGCGCTCAGCTCGGCGAGGTCAGGCGTGCGGAGATCATTCC
>CAZSBU010000175.1:4928-5606 GCA_964605055.1 uncultured Caulobacterales bacterium
GCGCGAAACTCCTGCGCGATAGGCCCTTTGTGCTCAATTGTCAGGTAAGAGATGCAGCGCCGCGCATCGAGCTGATAGGGCGCGGGAAAGGCCTTCGTCGGGCAGATGTCAAGACAAGCCCGGCACGCGCCGCAATGGTCCGGTTCCGGTGTATCGGCAACAAGCTCGAGCGTCGTGAAGATCGCGCCGAGAAACAGCCACGAACCGAATTGCCGCGAAACGAGATTGGTGTGCTTTCCCTGCCAGCCAAGGCCGGCGGCCGCCGCCAACGGCTTTTCCATTACGGGCGCGGTATCGACGAATACTTTAACCTCGCCGCCAAGGCGCTCGACTATCGTTCGGGCCGCAGCTTTCAGGCGCGACTTGAACACATCATGGTAATCGCGGTGCCGGGCGTAGACCGAGATGGCGCCGCGCGTCCGCGCTTTCAGCACCGTAAGCGGATCTTCGTCGGGGCCATAATTAAGCCCAGCCATAATGACCGAGCGCACCGCCGGCCACAAAGCTTTCGGCGCTGCGCGCTGATCGGCTCGGTCAGCCATCCAAGCCATCTCGCCGTGGCGGTCAGTACGCAGAAATTCAGAGAGGCGCGGCGCAGCCTCCGCTATCGATTCCGGCGCCGTAACGCCCATGACGTCAATACCGTTCGCCTGCGCTATTTCCCGTACGCGGTCCGTA
>CAZSBU010000176.1:0-5599 GCA_964605055.1 uncultured Caulobacterales bacterium
GCAAATGGTGGGATCGCGCCTTCATTGGCGGATCTGCCGCCGCTGCGTTTGCGCAAGGGGTCAGTCTTGGCGCGATCCTGCAGGGCGTGACCGTTGATGGTCGGGCTTATGGCGGCGGCTGGTGGGAATGGCTGTCGCCGTTTTCCGTGCTGACGGGCGTTTCTGTCATGGCCGGGTACACGCTGCTCGGGGCGACATGGCTTGTGATGAAAACCGAGGGCGAATTGCAGGCGCGCGCGCGACGTCATGCGCTAGCCTTCGGGGCAGCGACAGTTGGCTTCATCCTACTCGTCAGCCTGGCGACGCCATTCCTCGATGCTGCCTATCATGATCGTTGGCTCGAGGCGCCGGGCGTCTTTATTGCCGCTCCTGTGCCGATAGCGGTAGGCGCCTTGACCGTGCTTTTCTTTCGCTCACTGATGAAACGCCATGATGATTATCGGCCATTCGTCATTGCGCTCGTTATCTTCGGGCTGTGTTTTCTGGGTCTTGGCGTCTCAATGTGGCCGTATGTCATTCCCACCGAGGTAACAATCTGGGACGCCGCTGCGCCCTATTCGTCGCAACTCTTCATGTTCGTTGGGGCGGTGATATTGATTCCGATCATTCTTGGTTACACGGCGTATGCCTATTGGGTATTCCGTGGCAAAGTCGACCCGGAAGAGGGTTATCATTGAGGCGGGGCGTAAGTCAGTTGCCACCAATCTTCAAAAAAATAGCCTGGTTCCTTGCGCTTTGGGTCGCTGGCGTTGCGGCGGTTACGATCGTCAGCCTTGCCATACGATCTGTTTTGGTCCCGTGACGCGAACATCGCCTCAACGGGACTGACGCATTTTTTCCGTGAAATGGATGGCGGCCGCGACGGCTGCGAAATGCGCGCGTTCGATTTCTCCGCCAATTTCAATTGTAGCGAATAGAGCACGCGCCGTTGGCGGATCCCGCCTGATTGGAACCTTGTTTTCAATGGCGCGCTCAATGATTTGCCGCGCCAGTTCGTCGGCTCCCTTGGCGATGCAGATCGGCGCACTCTTATCCGCGTGAGACCATTTGAGCGCGACAGCAAAATGGGTTGGATTGACAATAATCACGGAGGCAGTCGGGACGTCATTCAGCATACGATTGGTCGCGATCGCTGTCGCCCGATCCCGCCGCGATTGACGCATGTGCGGATCGCCCTCTGTCTCACGATTTTCCCGGCGCATCTCGTCATGGGACATGCGTAAGCGCTTGCGCCACGCCTTATGCGCCAAAGGCAGATCAATAGCTGCGACGATGATAGCAAATAACGTGATCGGCCCGAGCAGCCATAAAGTCTCTATGCGAAGTAAGGCGACGATAGCGCTTGGCGAGGCGCCCACCATGGCCGGAAGATTTTCAAGCCGGGGCAGAAAAACGACCGAAATCAGGCAAAGGATGAAAATGAGTTTTCCAAGCGTACGCGAAAATTCGGCAAGACCTTCTGGACCAAATTTTTTCTTCGCATTGGAGAGGACGGACAATCTCGAGATTTTGGGCTTCAGCTTGTCAGGCGCGAACACAAGCGCGTTTTGCGCCAAGACAGCTACTAACGCGCATCCTGCAGGCAGCGCGAATAGTATCGCTGCAGCGCTGGCGATACGCCAGCCTATCGCCCATGCTGCATTCTGGCCGCCATTGAACGCCGTCGCTGCGACATCAGACGGATAGATGACAAATCCACGCAACTCCATGGCGATGTCTGTAGCCGTACGGCCAGCCCAGATAAGCGCAACGAACAAACCTGCGTAAGTGGCGGCTGATATCGCTTCCCGCGAAAGAGCGATGTCGCCGGCCCGGCGCGCTTTATCGAGCTTGGCGGGGGTTGCGTCATAGGGTTTGTCGGCTGCGGACCCTTCGTGCGCCGAGTTCATGGAAGAGAACCAAGCGGGTTGATGAAGAACGATCCAAAATACTGCGTCCAACGGTCGACGATGAACGGCGCCGAAAGCGCAAACAGAATGAGTCCAGCATAAATGATCGCAGGCGCTCCGACGAACGCCGCCATGAGTTGCGGCATGGCGCGATTAGCGGCGGCAAGTGTGAGGCTGTAGATAAAGCCGAGTACGATGAACGGCGCCGACAGTCGAAAGCCCATCGAAAACGCTTCGCCCACCCTTAGGACGATGAGACCGGCTGCGTCGCCGGCGCCAGGCAGGCCAGCGTAGGGCAGGATCGCGTATGTCTCGGTCAGCGCCGAGACTAAATGAAATAGACCGTTTGAACTCGCGAACAAGGCAAGGCAGGCCATTACGAGAATAGTGGCTAACGGCGTCTCTTGTTCAAGTGCAACGCCAACGCCTAGGAGTTGCGACAGTGACAAATGTTGGGAGATGATCGCGCCAGCGATCTGAAGACTGAAGATTGCTGCGCGCATTGAGAATCCGACGATCAGCCCGCATATAGCCTCCGAGAAAAGAAAAATTGTAGCCGCGGATGGAGTCTCGAACAGAGCCGGCGACGCCGCCGGAACCAAAGGGGCGCCCGCCAGTGTCAGGGCAAATGCGCTGACGAGTCGAACTTGCGCGGGCGCAAATCGCTCGGAGAGTATGGGCGCGAGGAACACAAAGCCCGAAACGCGCAGAAACAGACCAGCAATCGCAAGCGTCGCCGTTTCAGGCGTTAACGCCCCATCGATAAAAACGAAGTCTGATAGCGACGTCATGCGATCCCGACTAGCATCGGCCTGGCTGCAGGATCGATTTCGTCATAGGACAATACGGACGCGCGCATGCCTTTGGCGTGTACGAGCGACTTGAGAAACCGTCGACGGTTTGCAAAAGTGACGAGAGCCGGCGTTGCTTGGCGCGATGCTGATGCTGCAATTTGCTCGCCAATTGATTTCGCGAGTTTATTAAACTCCTCTGGCGGCAAGGCGACATCTGTTCGACCATCGCGCGCGATCTCATGTCGAACAAATAGCTCTTCCCAATGCGATGCGATTTGAATGAGCGGCAAGCGCCCATCCTCGTCGCGCAAGGGAGTTGTGATCTGACGGTTCAAGCGTTGACGCACCAGTTCCACAATCTGTTCATTTGACGTCGCATGCGCACGCGCATCTGCGATCGCTTCGAGGATCAAGGGAACATTCCGGATCGACACCATCTCTTCCAGCAAGAGCCTGAATACAGCCTGGATCGTTTCGACAGGCGTCTTTTCAGGCACAAATTCATCGATCAAACGTCTGTTTGCTGTGGCCCGTTCCGCGTCGCTCGTTTTCACATATTCATCGAGAATGCGACGCACAGCGCGACGGTTCATTAGTCGACCGAAATTCTGCTTGAGCGTCTCGAGGATGTGCGTCGAGAGCACCTCTATTGGCTCAACAACTGTAAGACCTGCCGCCATTGCCTCGCCGCAGCGGTCTCGCGCGATCCACCGAGCAGGGGCCCCGTAAACCGGCTCGCGCACATCCTCGCCGTCAATGCCAATCTCGTCTGGACTATCAGCGATGACGAGCGCCATATCGGCTCGAAGCGTATCGCGCGCCGCCTCAACGTTCTGAACACGGAGCACGTACTGGCCGGATTTCAGCGACCGGTTATCCGTTAGCCGCACCGGCGGGACGATGAAACCGTATTCCGCAGCGACATAGGTGCGGATTTTCCCAATGCGCTCCTCAAGTCCTCGCGTGCGATCAAGGGCAAGCGGAATGAGATCCGCGGCGAATTCGAGGTGAATTTCGTCTACATCGATCAGATCGCCAAGCGGCCGCGCCGCCGCTGCATTTTGAGTGACCTCAATCGCCGCGCTCCTCGCTTGGGCGGCTTTGCCTCTGGATCGCAATAGAAACGCCGTACCGCACAATCCGATTGCGCCGACAATAAAAAGTCCAAAGGGGAGGCCAGGCATAAAGGCGAAGACGGCCATCACGATTCCAACCGTCGCGATGGCTGCGGGATGCGCGCCCAGTTGATGAAGAATTGCACGGTCGACGGCCCCCGACGCGCCACCCTTCGACAGCAGTAATGCGGCGGCGACGGAAATAATGACCGCCGGTATTTGCGAGACGAGGCCGTCGCCGACTGTCAGTATCGCATAAGTGGAAATCGCCTCGTCGAATGTAAGATCGTGGACGATCAGTCCGACGCCCAGTCCGACAACCAGATTGAGCGCTGTTATCAACAACCCTGCGATGGCGTCTCCCTTTACAAACTTCGACGCGCCGTCGAGGGAGCCGAAGAAGTTCGTTTCTTCCAATTCAATCCGACGGCGCTCCTTTGCGTCTGCATGCGAGATGGCGCCGGCGGCGACATCGCTATCGATGGCGAGCTGCTTGCCGGGCATCCCGTCAAGCGCAAAGCGGGCGCCCACTTCGGCCATCCTTCCGGCGCCTTTGGTGATGACCATAAAGTTTACAATAAGGAGAACGCTGAAGACGACGAGCCCAAGAAATATGTTGTTCCCCATAATGAACATGGCGAAGCCGTTAATCACGCTTCCGGCTGCGTCCGGTCCGGTGTGTCCTTCGCCAATGATTAATCGGGTCGATGACACGTTTAGCGACAAGCGCAACATCAGCGATCCAAGTAGCAGCGCCGGAAAGCTTGAGAAATCGAGCGGGCGTTCGATGAAAAGCGTGATGGTCAAGATAAGAATAGCCAGCGCAAAAGAGATCGTTAGCCCGATATCGAGCAAGAGTGGCGGGGTTGGTACGATCATCATGACGATCGTTCCGAGGAGTCCGAAAGCAACGAGCGCGGTGGACCGAAGTTCCGTGCCGGATTTATCAGGCGCTACAACCGAAATGCTCACGTTAGTACTCAATCGCCCGCGATAATGGGAATCACCGAGCGGCGGAACAGGTCAGCAAGGGTTTGCGACATGGAGCCGGCGTTCAGCCAGAAGACGATCAGCAGAATAAGAAGCTTGGGCGCGAAAGTAAGCGTCATCTCCTGAATGGATGTGAGGGCCTGAAAGAGACCAATGACGATGCCTACAATGAGCGCCGATATGATGATCGGCGCGCCCATCCGAACCCCTGCCCAAAGGAATTCACGCAGGATATCGATGGTCTCGGTTTCATTCATGATGTTTGTGAGCGGTATTCGAAAGTTGCGATACGGAACGTGGGTGCGTATACGGCGGACAAATGCCTTAAATCGGCATGCGCATCAGTTCCTGATAGGCTTCGACTACCTTGTTTCGCGCTGTAACGACGGTCTCGACCGCCAACTCTGCACGGGCGATCGCCTCGACTACTGAGTGCGGATCGGCGCCGCCCGCAAGATAGGCGGCAGAGGATGTCTCGGCTTCCTTTAGCGCCTCGACGAGGCCGCGCGCGTTTGTGAATAGATCGCCATTGCCGATGTCAGGATTGCGGACACTTCGGGCTGGCGATGTTTCGCCTATGCTCGGGAGGTTCGATAAGTCGCCAATTTTTATCGACATTCATACTCCTATCTATCGTTTGATTACGTCTAGAAGCGCCCGGTACATCGAGCGCGCATGATTGAACATTTCGAGACCAGCTTCATACGAGCGATTGGCCTCGCGCGCGTCGGCGAGCTCAGTAAGAAGATCGACGTTTGAAGCGCTCAGGTAACCTTTCGCATCGGCAAGCGGGTGTCCGGGATCGAATATC
>CAZSBU010000177.1:0-5599 GCA_964605055.1 uncultured Caulobacterales bacterium
GCGGCGCGCGTGCGCATCGACATCACGCAAGGCAATGTCGAGCCGATGCCGGTCGCCATTCCCGGCTTCATCGGCGTCAACGATCAGGCGGCGGGCCTTGGGCGCGACATTACCGACGTCATCATGGCCGATCTCGACCGGTCGGGCTTGTTCAGCGTCATCGATCAGCGCGCCTATATCGAACGGCTGACGGGCGTCGATGTGCGTCCGCGCTTTGCCGACTGGCGCATCATCAACGCGCAGGTGCTTGTTGTCGGCGAGGTGCGAACGCTTGACGATGGCCGCATCGAAGTGCTGACGCGCGTCTGGGACACTTATGCCGACGAGCAACTCGGCGCCGTCTCGTTCAAGACGCCTGCGGATAATTGGCGCCGCGCCGCCCACAAGGTGGCGGACTTTGTCTACAAATCGCTGACGGGCGAGGAGGGATATTTCGACACTCGCGTCGTTTTCGTGCACGAGACCGGGCCGAAAGCGAACCGCACCAAGCGCCTGATGATCATGGATCAGGACGGCGCGAACCCGGTGACGCTCACTGACGGCCTCAATTATCAGGTGCTGACGCCGCGCTTTTCCCCGACGCAGCAGCAGATCACCTATATGGCGCTGTTCGATAATCGTCCGGGTCAGGTCTATCTGTTCAATATCGAGACCGGCGAGCAGGAACGGCTCGGCACATTCCGCGGCATGACGTTCGCGCCGCGCTTTTCGCCTGACGGGCGGCAGGTTCTGATGTCGATGGAGCGGGCCGGCAACTCGGACGTTTTCAAGATGGATCTGGCGACGCGGCAGCTGACGCGCCTGACCGATAGTCCGGCGATCGACACCTCGCCGACCATGTCGCCCGACGGCGCGCGCATCGCCTTCACCTCCGATCGCGGCGGAACGCAGCAGATCTATGTGATGAATGCGGACGGCTCGGCCCCGAAGCGCATCACCTTCGGCGAAGGGCGCTACCAGACGCCGGTGTGGAGCCCGCGCGGCGACCTCATCGCCTTCACTCGCCAGCATAAAGGGCGGTTCTACATTGGCGTCATACGCCCGGACGGTTCGGGAGAACGACTGCTGACTGAGAGTTATCTCGACGAAGGCCCGACCTGGGCGCCGAATGGACGGGTGCTTATGTTCTTCCGGGAGACAGCTTCGAACCGCGACGGTTCAGGCGGCGCATCGGCCTTGTGGTCGGTTGATCTGACAGGGCGCAACCTGCGCCGGGTCCGCACGCCTGCTGACGCTTCCGATCCGGCCTGGTCGCCGCCACTGCCGTAAGTTGTCGACGCGAAACAATACACGGACGATTGCGGGAATGACGTAATTTTCACGCGAAAACTCGCGCCTGGCATTGAACGCGGTCGCGGGCGCCCGTAACGTCAGCAATGTTTGGTTAATGAATGTGGCTTAATCCTTCATGGGTTCGTCACATCGGTTGCGTATGCAGGGCGGGACGTACTGACCGGGATGTTTTCGAACTGAGCCCGGTGCTGGCTTCGACTGGATGAGAAATCGGGTCTGATCGGCGAGACAGGGTAGGGCGAGGAAACCGGAATTTACCTGTTGCTGGGTTGGCCCGTCACTCGAAATAGGCGGGACTGCAGGCTAGAAAGTTCAAGTGCGGATTTAATCTGGCGGATCAGCGGGGGGTGCTCGCCGACCGCCTTTGTGGCAAAGTGGAGCATGGAAATCATGAAGTCGTCTAACTTGGCGAAAATGGCCGGCGTCGCATTGGCGCTCGTCATGGTGTCGGCTTGCGCGTCGAAATCGACCGGGCCGGATGTTGTGGCGACGGGCGACGGCAGCGGCGGCGCAGGGGCGCGCCCGAGCATCGTCGCTGGCAGCCAGCAGGACCTCGAAGAAAACGCCGGTCACCGCGTGTTCTTCGGCTATGATCAGCACACGCTGACCGCCGACGCTCAGGCGACCCTCTCGCGTCAGGCGAACTGGCTGAAGCAATACCCGCAAACCCGCATCGTCGTCGCTGGCAATTGCGACGAGCGCGGCACCCGCGAATATAACCTGGCGCTTGGCGCTCGCCGCGCGGAAGCCGCTCGCGCTTACCTCGTCAGCCTCGGCGTCGACGGCTCGCGCATCACCACGGTTTCCTACGGCAAGGAACGCCCGATCGACAGCCGGTCGACCGAGCAAGCCTGGTCGCTGAACCGGAACGCCACGACGTCGATCCAGGGCGCGGGCGCTTAATTTACTTCAGAGAGTTTGGGTGATTGCCCATATCAAGCGCGCGTCGGCTTCGCCGGCGCGCGTTTTCGTTTTCAGGCTGAATTGGGGGAGGCGAGGCCAGGCGGGGCGTGGCGCGGCAGTCACAGTTTCGCCCTCGTGGACTGTGATATACCGACAGCGATGGCGCAGTACGGGCGCGGCGTTCTGGCGAGAACGCGACGATAAGGAGAACGTGACGATGAGCGATCAGATGACTAAGCAGTCAACCAATCGGCAAGCAGGTCTGGCGCGCGCCATGATGGGTTTCGTTGCGCTCGCGGCGTCGCTTCTTGCAGTTTTATCGCCGGCGTTCGCCCAATCGACGAAGGACCGGCTTGAGGCGCTCGAACGCAGCGTCGCCGATCTCAATGCAGCGGCCCCCGTCGCCACGGACGCATCGCTGAAAATCGGCCGCCTCGAACAGGAAGTGCAGTTCTTGACGGGCCGCGTCGAGGAACTGAACCACGCCCTTGAACAGGCCAACGCCCGGCTCGACGCCGTGAGCGCGGCGCTCGCAGGAGGAGCTCTGCCAGGATTTACCGGCCTTGACGGCGGACCCGTCCCGCTCGGCGGCGGCGCGCCTGACTTGCAACCGGGCGACCCGATCGCCGACGCGATTACGTCTTCCGGCGCGGCCGATATCGACACTTCCGACGTCGCCTTGCCGATCAACCCGGAGGCGGCGTTCGATTACGCCTCCGGCTTTTTGCGCAGCGGCGACTACGCCCGCGCGGAAGCGGCCTATCTGATGTTCGTCCAATCATTCCCGAACAACGCGCGCACAGCCGACGCGCAGTTCCGGCTTGGCGAGATCTATCTCGCGACCAATCGCAGCGCCGATGCGGCGGACGCGTTTATTGCGCATATCCGGCAGTACCCGAACGATCCGCGCACCGCTGAAGCGCACTTGAAGCTCGGCACCGCTTTCGCGCGTCTTGGGCAAAACGATCAGGCCTGCAAGGTATTCAAATCGGTCCGTACGCGTTTTGCCTCGGCGCCCCCCGCCGTTCTGCAGCGCACGGACGTTGAGATGCAGAAGATAAACTGCCGCTAGCATGAACGCTAACGCCGCCCCGCCGATGGATGCGGCGGGTTTTGCGCGTGCGTGGCGCGACCTCGGCGCGCCGGCCCGGGTGCTCCTCGCCGTATCGGGCGGCGCCGATTCGATGGCGCTGGCCCATCTGGCGAGCGCAGTCGTCGCTTCAGGCGCCGGACCCCTCTTCGCTGTCGCTACGGTCGACCACGGCCTGCGCGCTGCATCGGCCGATGAGGCGCGGATGGTCGCTGCGTGGTGCGCGGGGCTCGGGCTTTCGCATCAGACGCTCCGCTGGGAGGGCGCCAAACCGATTGCGGGGATTCAAGAGCGGGCGCGGGCGGCGCGGTACTTCCTGTTGGCGCATGCCGCAGAGGCCGGCGGCTTTGACGCCGTCATGACGGCGCATACGGGCGACGATCAGGCCGAAACCGTGCTGATGCGCTTGAAACGCGGGGCAGGGCCGCGCGGCCTCGCCGCCATGGGCGCGCCGCTCTCCATCGCGGCGGCGGCGAGCGCGCCGGTCGCGCTCTTGCGGCCCCTTCTGGGAGAGACGCGCGCGTCGCCGCGCGCGGTTCTGGCGGGCGCGCCTTTCATTGACGATCCGTCCAATGACGATACGCGCTTTGAGCGCGTACGGGCGCGCGCCGCCTTGGCCAGCCTTGGCGAGAAGGGCCTGCTGGACGCCGCGGCTTTGCGCGCGACGGCGGCGCGAGCAGGCGAGGCGATGCGCCGGCTCGATCTCTGGATCGCTTCGCGCTTCTCGGGCGCCGGGGGCGTGTTCCTCAGCTGGGGCGGCGTGCGCTTCGAAGTCGCGCGCCTTGATCCAGACGTCGACGGACCGCTTCTCGCCCGCGCGATCTTCGCCGTCAGCGGCGCGGACCACCCGCCGGATGAGGCGGCGGCCGAAACGGCTTTGGTCGCGGCGCTGCGGACCGGAAAGTCGAGCCTTGGCGGCGCGCTCATCTCAGTAGCGAAAGGCGACCTCTATGTCTTTCGCGAGCCGGCGGCGGCGCTCGGGCGCGCTGGCGAGGCTGCGCCCGTCATCGCCGTTATCGATGTCGCGCCCGGCGCGCGGGCGCTGTGGGACAACCGGTTCATCATCGCGAATAACGGCGATAGGCCGCAGCGCATTGAATGTTTCGGCCGACGGGCCCCTTCGGCGCTCTATTCCGGGCCACCGGATGGGCTCGCCGCGACGCCCGTCGCCTCCGGTGGCGATCGCCGAAATCGTCTCCATCTGCACAGCCTTGCGACCGAACGGTTCGACGGCCGGGTGATCCGATTCCCCGTCCCCGTCATAAATCTTTAGCGCACAGGTGGCGCCGAGCTTTCTTAACTCCTATCTTTTAGTTTCTTGAGCCGATCCGCGGTTCGCGTGAAAGGGATATTCAATGAACGGACGCAATTTCCTCATCTGGGGGCTGGTCGCCGTTTTCTTCATCATCGCGTTGCAATTGTTCGAATTTTCCGCCCCCAGCCCGACGGTTGAGCGGCTTTCCTATTCGTCGTTCGTTGCCCGCATTGACGAGGGAGCGATCCGGTCGGCTGAGATCGACCGCGAGAATGTAAAGGGACTTTTATCTGACGGTCGCGCCTTCGTGACCTCTATCCCCCGCGATTCGGGCGTGGCCATCGCCGATCGCCTCAATGCCGCAGGGGCCGACACGCGCATCACGCCGGAAGAGCAATTGCCGCTGGCGCTTTCGTTATTGTTCAACATCCTGCCGTTTTTGATCTTTCTTGCGTTCATCTTTTTCGTCATGCGCCAGATGCAGGGTGCGGGCGGCAAGGCGATGGGCTTCGGCAAGAGCCGCGCGAAACTGCTGACCGAGCGTCAGGGGCGCGTCACCTTCGAGGACGTCGCCGGCATCGACGAGGCGAAGGAAGAACTCGAAGAAATCGTCGAGTATCTGAAAGACCCGATGAAATTCCAGCGCCTCGGCGGCAAGATCCCGAAAGGCGCGCTGCTCGTCGGTCCGCCAGGAACGGGTAAAACGCTGCTGGCGCGCGCCATCGCCGGCGAAGCCGTGCATCATCTTCATCGACGAGATCGACGCGGTTGGTCGTTCGCGGGGCGCAGGCCTTGGCGGCGGGAATGACGAGCGAGAGCAAACGCTGAACCAGCTCCTTGTCGAGATGGATGGCTTTGAATCGAACGAAGGCATCATCCTGATCGCGGCGACAAACCGTCCGGACGTGCTCGATCCGGCGCTGCTGCGTCCGGGCCGCTTCGACCGTCAGGTCGTGGTGCCGAACCCTGACGTTGCGGGCCGCGAGAAGATCCTCAACGTGCACGCCAAGAAGGTCCCGCTCTCGCCCGACGTTAATCTGAAAACGATCGCGCGCGGC
>CAZSBU010000178.1:0-5598 GCA_964605055.1 uncultured Caulobacterales bacterium
CGGTCTCGTCGAGCCGGGCGTGCGGCGTCAGCACATAGTCCGGCGCGATGCAGGTCTGGCCGGCGTTCACGCCCTTGCCATAGGCGATCGCCTGCGCGGCGGCCGCCATATCGGCGCCTTCGTCGATTATCGCGGGCGACTTGCCGCCGAGTTCAAGCGTAACGGGCGTCAGGTTGCGCGCCGCCGCCATAGCGATCTTGCGGCCGACCGCGGTGGAGCCCGTGAAGACGAGATGGTCGAACCGGGTGGCGGCGAACGCCTCGCCGAGTTCAACGCCGCCGGTGACGACTGCAAATACGGAAGGGTCAAATTCCTTGGCTACCAGGTCGCGCATTGTTTCGCTCGTCCGCGGGGTCAACTCGCTCGGCTTCAATATGACACGGTTGCCGGCCGCGAGCGCGGCCGCAACGGGCATCAAGGCAAGCTGCACGGGGTAGTTCCACGGGGCTATGACGCCAACAACGCCGAGTGGCTGCGGCGCCAGCTGACTGCGCGCCGGCAGCATATGGAGCGGCGTTGGCACCCCCCTCGGGCGCATCCAATTCTTGAGGTGGCGCTTGGTATGGCGGATGCCGCTGATCATCATGACGATTTCCGCGATCAGCGTTTCGTGCCGGGCGCGATTGCCGAAATCGGCGTTGATCGCCTCAATCAGGCGCGCCTCGCCCATGTCGATGACCCGCAAGAGGGCGTCGAGCCGGGCAAGTCGGGTCTCAGCTGACGGATCCGGTTCGTCGAGATAGTGTTTTTTCTGCAGGGCGAACAGGCGCGCCAAATCTTCCGCGCCCGCCGTCTCAGGGCCTGTCGAGTCCCGATCGAGCCGGGTCGAATCTGCGGCCATGGAACCTCCGATGATATTCAAGGATGAAAGTGTGACCCGGATCGCTGGTCGATGTCCAGCAAGCGGCGCAGGCCTTCACTCCAGCCCCTCTTTGTATTCAGGAGGTTTAGACAATTGTTTTGTGATCCGAAGGTTGATGACGCGTCCTTGTGGATCAAGATAGGCGGGTTGGAAGCGGACCGGGGTCGCGCCCATGCCGTCCCGGACTTCCTGGCGCTCATTCAAGAGGTTATCAACGCTGAGATTAAGGGTGGTTGTCTTCAGCCACGTCGGCGAGTTTGAACCGCCAAGCTTTCCGAGATTTGCGAAGAGTCTAACGTTGACGCGCGCCAGGCTTGCGAATCGCAAATCTTCTTCGGCAGAGGTGCCGAGAAGCGTGGTTGCGCTGGTCCACGCTGCATTGACGCGCGCGCCTACGCCTCCTTTGGAAATACCGGTCTGCAGGTTTAGTTGATGACGCGGCCTGCCGCCTGTCCCATCGACCGTCGCACCACGCAAGAGATCAAGGCTTGGACCACCCTCGATCAACTGAACTTTGTCCTCAAATCTGATCGTGTGATGCGCACTGACAATGAAACGGCTGCCAGCGGCATCGTGTGCTTTTTGGAGAGCTTGCTCCTCCGCCGACCCCGGCGCAGCAATTGTGATTTTGGCATTCGGGAAACGAGCCCTGATTTCCTCGATACTGCCGAAGTTCGCGATTTCAGCATTGCCATGATCGGACGGTCCCGATCCGAGGCTCCTTGAAAAATTGAAGCCCCAGCGGATCAGTCGCTGTTCGCTGAGATGAAAATTTATGGGACTCGCATCGAACCGTGTCAGGCGCCCCGATGCGTCGCGCGTAAACCGCTGCGGAAACGCCGCCTCAATCTCGGCCGTCGTTCCGACAAACAGCGCGATCGGATCGTCGATCCGTGTGCGCAGATACTCGGCGCTGACGGTGAAGTCCGTCTTTGCATAAGGTTTGAGAACGAGCGCCAATTTCTTCACGCGTCGGCTGTCAGCGCGCAGAACCGGATTGCCGCCAAAGGTCGATGTAACGTCGACCGTTTCGGCTCGGGTGAAATCAAAAAGGCGGACATTGGTAAATTCAATTGACGGCGCCCGAAGCTGGTCGACAGTCGGGGCGCCCTCTTCACGCGTTTCGGAGGCGACGATGTGCAGCGCCTTGATCGGGGACCAGCTAAGGCCGTAGCCAAGGGTTCGCAGGCTGCCAAAATCGGAGAGATTCTCAAAATCGGCGTTGGAGTTAAGGGATAGATTTCCAAACTCGCTGAGCACCCCATTTTCGCGATCAGCGATCGGCACATCAATATTGGCCTGAACGCTGCGGCTGTCGCGGGACAATGTTGATTTTTGTACGCTGAGATTTGTAGTAGACCGGCTAGTGAATTCATTGGCCGACGCACCACCCTGCAGGCTTAGCTGGACAGGGCCGGCTGGTAATTTGAAGGGCGCACCGCTAGCTAGAAACCGCGCTTCGCCCCGTGAATCGGTCGCTTGCGTCTGCTGGCTAAACGCTTCGCTGGCAACGGTGTTCGTATCGACGGTAAGGCGGTCATATTTCCCGATGAAATTCCACAGCCAGCTCCCGAGATGGCCGTCAAACGTCGCCGCTGCATGCGTGTCGCGTCTATCATCTGTATACGTTACCGGCGCTTCGCCTCCGAGGCCGAGCAGGCTGTCGCTATTGCTCGCTCGAAATCGGGCGGACACGGTCGCTGCAATTTGATGCGGCAGGGCAGTGCTGTAAGACCCAGTTAACGAAAGGGCGTCGACCTCGGGAAGCAGGGTGCGGAATTGCCCAAGCCCCTTGGAGCCTGCTGGCTGCATAACATCTCGCTCCGATTCCAGCAGCGAGCTGGAATGCGAATAGGAAGCGGTCAAGCTGATGCGATCATCAAAGTGAATCCGCAAAAAATTGATGCCGGCTCCCGAAGTCGTAAATCCGCCTTCTGTCGGCGCGCTAACGCTCGCATTGCCTTTTGTGCCGTTGAACGTCAGCAACAGAACCACGTTCACAACCTTCTGGCCGGCGGGGAAGCCATATTTCAGTGCCAGTTCTTCGGTAAAGATTTCGACCCGTTGGATGGCTTCCGTTGGAATTTGCGAGACGTCTTCAATGCCGGGAACGCGCTTGCCGTTCACCAGCACCACAGGGTTGCTGTTTGTGCGCCCCTGCTCGCTCGCTGTCTGCGGCGCAAGGGAGCTGAGAAGCTCGCCAACAGTGCCGGCCCCGGTCGCAAGAACATCTGACCGATTGTAGGTCTGTATCGGCGGGGGATCGCCGATCGGGGAACCGCGTGTCCGCTTGCCCGTGACAAAAACGCTGTCGTCGGAGGAAGCGCGGCCTCGAGGGGTTGGCTCTTGAGGCGGAACCGGCGTGACGGTTAGCGCCGCGGAGCCCGCCGGCGCTTCAGCCGGCATCTCGGGTGCGGCCACGGGGTCTTTGGCCTCCGCCGGTTCGGCGGAAACGGACGCCTCCGGAGACGCCGCAGAACTCTGTGCGGCGAGTCCCGTGGCCGGCGCAGCAATCAGCGCCAACGGGGCTGCAACCAGACAACATCTGAGGGTCATGGATTTGTGGACGAAGGGGACCGCGCCGCCGGAGAATAGGTTGCATCAGTCAGAACGAAAATCTGAAGCTCTGCATCCAGCTCCGTCAAATCCTTCAGGCGCTGGCCGGGCGTTGCATAGGTCAGCAGCCATTGGTCGAGAGGCTCGTCAAGTTTCACTTGATCCGCCAGGCGTCGAATGACCAGCTCGTCGCCCGTGCGCTGTAACAGAAAGTCAAAAAGTGCACGCACCGTGACGTAGAAAGGTAATGTGTCCTCTGATATGGGCGGCCGCTTCATAACCTCGCCTGGGGCCGGAATGTTAGTATTCTGAGGATCGAATTCGGGGTGCGGCATCGACAAAAGTTTCGACAGTGGAATTAGGGCTTTGTTCGCGCCGTAGTATTTCGCGATCGCACGACGCCTGTGAACCTCGTCCCCGGCTTCGAATGCAAGAGCGGCCATCTCATCCAGCCAGTCGGGCGCGTCGCCGCCATATTGGTCGCCACGAGAGTCTGCGACGAGGAAGCGAGTAAATATGACATGGCCAATTTCATGAGCGAACAGGTCTGTGGACGGCTCTTTTCCTGCCTTGAATTGCGAAAAGCGCCACGGGAACACGAAGTCGCAGCCGCGTGGCTCAGACTCGTCAACGCCCTCCGCGATGACAAATTTCGGTAGGGTCAGACCGAGAAAGCGTTTCGCCGCCTCCACAGCCTGGACACCCGCGGCGGCGCCCGCTTTCGCCGCTGTCCGATCGGGCGCAATCACGCCTCCAAACGAGGTCTGCTCGGCAATCATGCCTGGCGGCGGCTCCGGCGGGCAGGGTGACGATACCGTAGCAGCCAAAGCGAGACCAACAAACGCATACGAGATCATCGGCGACCTCCTCTTTCTCATGAGGGTCTGTTTGAAACCTCTCCTTCAACGTGCAGGCGGCTTCCCCGTCGTCGTTCGTGACGCCGCTTCGCTGCCCTCCGGGCGAGGGGGACTGCGCATCACGAAGGGCGAAGATGAGATGTCAAACAGATGACGACGCGGAGTGATTACGTCACGCGGTTACTTCAGGCGCGTGAGGGTGATGGGAAAAGTCGACGGCACACCCTCGATGGTTACGGAGCCCTGCAATCTCTTCCCCGTATCGCCTACCGTGAGGTTAAAGCTCGTTGGAGGGGTAAATTCCGTCAACCCGAACTCCACAGCGCAATCTTTGATCACCACGTCCGTTAATGGCCTCAATAATTCACGATCGGTTCTGCCGTCGGATCTGCCCGTATACGCACCGGACCAGCCCGCGTCGGAATAGATAAGTTCGACAGTGAGGGTAGCGTCAAAAAACGGCCCCTGCCAGACGCCGGCAATGGAGGCATCCTTGCAAGCAACCGAGTGCGACGCGATAAACATCAGTCCCAGAGTAACCGCGCCTGTGCGCAAAATAGATGCACGACATAATTTTTTCATCCCCATCGCATCCACTCCCCTTTGCTGGTTCGGCTCAAAAAGTCTCATTCGTGGGCGTCGCGCTCAAAGAAGAAAATATTTCCAGCCAATGTTTACAAAGTAATAAACTCAACATTGGCTGGAATTATATCAGTGGATCAGATTCCGTTAGAAGTAAAATGACATTCCGCACTCACGCTCGTTATGTCACCACTTTCGTTATAAGTGATAGTTATACTGCAAGCTGCAGTTCCCGAATCTGAAACTCGACTCGTTAGATCGGCCGCATTCGCGGCTCCAGCAGCGGCAAGCGTGGTTGCAGCGGCAAAAACTGAAGGAGCCAGTTTTTTGGAAAAGTTCTTGAACGTCTCACGCATTTTTTTCACTCCCCAATCATTTATCTGAAGACATATAGACGATGTAAGTATCATTCATCTGTTCGCTACGTGCAATTGACCCTCCCCCCTCGCAACTCATCACTATTGTGTGAAAATACGCACATTTTGCGTATTTCTTTAGTAGATCTAAATCAATTACCTGTACACATTTGCGTTGTCGGCTGCGCCTCGCGGCTAGCCTGGTAACGTGCAAGCGAATCTAAATGAGTGCGAGCAATTCCAGGCGAACCCTCAGATGTGAGGGCGCGAGCCGCCGAAACGCGACCCATCGCAGGTGCGATCAGTGCAAATCGCCGCAAGATTTTTACTTGGTGGAGCTGAGCGGGATCGAACCGCTGACCTCGTCATTGCGAACGACGCGCTC
>CAZSBU010000179.1:0-5546 GCA_964605055.1 uncultured Caulobacterales bacterium
CTCGGGCCTCGAGCCCGCCCGCGAGCAGCGTGAGGCGCTCGTGGGAGCGGGCCTATGGACCGGCCGCCGCGCGCGCCATCGCGCGGGCGCATCAGAAAGAGGCGCCACTCGACATCACGCCAAAGGAGTTTGGCGCCGCTCGGACTATCGCAGAGCGTTTGGGCGGGCGACTCACCCCCTTTGGCGGTGTCCGGCTCGATCGCCCGGGACCGGTTGACGAGCTTGCCGGATTTAAAGAGGGCGAATGGTGGGTACAAGACGCAGCCGCGGCCCTGCCGGCCAGCCTCCTCGGCGACGTGGCCGGAAAAACCGTTCTAGACCTTTGCGCAGCGCCCGGCGGTAAAACGCTGCAGCTGGCCAGCGGCGGCGCGCGCGTCACCGCTATCGATATTTCTGGCGACCGGTTGAAACGCATTGCGGAGAATCTCGCGCGAACCAGTCTGTCCGCCGAGACGGTTAAAGCGGACGCGCTTGAATACCGACCGTCTCAGTTGGTTGACGCTGTCTTACTTGATGCGCCCTGCACCGCGACCGGCACCATCCGGCGGCGCCCCGACGTCGCCTGGCGGAAGACCGAAGCTGATCTCGCTTCGCTCGTTGACTTGCAGGCGCGCCTGATAGATCGGGCGATTGGCTTCCTCGCGCCGGGCGGAATGCTCGTCTACTGCACCTGTTCGCTTCAGCCTGCAGAGGGCGAAGAGCAGATCGCCGCCGCGCTTCAACGTCATCCAGACCTGTCGCGCGTACCTGTCGAACCGAATGAGCTTGGCGGCTTCGCCGCGGCAGTTAACCGGTTCGGCGACCTGCGCACCTTGCCTTCGATGCTCGCAGAGGACGGCGGTCTCGATGGATTTTTTGCAGCGCGACTTCGTCGGCCGCCTGCGGCTTAAGCAATTGCTCTATCCGCACGTCTTAGGAAATGCGTTGTTAACCAAGGTGGATTTTTCCGTACGAATCTTGTCCGGACCGCGACATCGGCGCGGCAAGACCCGCTTTGGTTGAGCTTGAAATTACGGCCTTTAGAGACGATATTCAACGCAGAAAGTCGCTACACGAAAGGGTGCATACGACATGAATGACCTCCGCAAGGATTATGGCGCAACGGTCGCCCACACTGGCGGCGTCGCCATTGATCAGGGGCTGCGCCAGTACATGCTGGGCGTCTACAACTATATGGCGCTGGCTGTCGCTGGAACGGGCCTCGTCTCGTTCCTCGTCGCCTCGAACCCGTCGCTGATCGCCGGCATCGCCAACACGCCGTTGAAATGGGTGATCTTCGCCGCGCTTCTAGGCGTCGGCTGGTTTGCTCCGCGCGTGATGTTCAGCGGATCGCGCACGGCCGCGCACGGCATGTTCTGGATCTACGCCGCGCTGTGGGGACTGTTGATCGCGCCGATGCTGTTTGCATTCCGGATGCAAGGCGCAGGGATCGAAATCTACAAGGCGTTCTTCATCACTGCGACCGTATTCGGTTCGATGAGCCTTTTTGGCTATACAACCAAACGCGATCTGTCGGCGTGGGCGAGCTTCCTGTTCATGGCCTCGATCGGCCTTCTGGTGGCGATCCTCGTCAACGCGGTCTTTTTCCAGAGCGGTATGGCGAGCCTGATCACATCGGGTCTCGTGGTATTGGTTTTCTCGGCGGTCACCGCCTTTGAGACCCAAATGGTCAAGTCGCTCTACACGGAGGGCAGCGAAACCAATGAACGTTCAGCGATCTTCGGGGCCTTTGCCCTTTATGGATCGTTCGTCACGCTCTTCGTGCATATCCTGAATATTCTCGGGATTATGCGGAACGAATAACGCTCCTGATCTTGGCCGACAATTAACCCGCCAGCGCATGCCGCTGGCGGGTTTTTTCTTTGAAATTGCTGCTGTTGCCGTCGCGCCGCACTAGGCGCTCGGTTTGTCGCATCGTCAACAAGCCGTGATTGGCGCCGCGGCCCATGACGGCATAGAGAATAAGGGCCCACGACCAGCCGCGCTCCTTTCTCGGCCAATTCTTCGAAAGCGTTTCCGTTCACTATGACATCGTCCAGAGACTCGTTTGATTTGCCTGTCTCGAACGCGTCAGCAGCGACTGCTGCGGGTTATGACGCTTATGTGCGTGAATTTTTGAGCTATGGCTCATCGTTGCGGGCTCTATTCTCGATCGCCGACGCAGCGCCCGACTGCGCCCTCGTTCAGGCGCATGCCGCCGCGCTGCACCTCGCCTTTGAGGGCGGGGAGGGCTGGAGGCACGCAACGCCGTATCTTGCGCGCATGCGCGAGGCCGCGAGCGGGGGCCAAGCCATAACGGCTCGCGAGGCGCTTTTTTGCGCGGCGGTTGATCACTGGACGCGTTGCGATTTTGCTGCGGCGCTCGCGAGCTTCGACGAACTCACCGTGCGCTGGCCTGCCGATTTGTGCGCGCTCAAATGGGGCCAGTATCACGCCTTCAATCTCGGCGATCACGCATCGATGCAGCGGTTCGGCGACCGTGCGCTCATCGCCCATGAAGGTCGTCCTTACGCGCACGGCATGGTCGCCTTCGCGCTCGAGCAGAACCATCGCTTCGAGGAAGCCGAAGACGAAGGTCTGCGCGCCGTCGAGGTTGCAATCGACGATGCATGGGCGCACCACGCCGTCGCGCATGTGATGGAGGCGCAGGGGCGCGCGCAGGACGGCGTGCGCTGGCTCGACCGCTGCGCGCATACATGGGCTCGCAAGGGCGTCTTCATCCGCGATCACAACTGGTGGCACGCGGCTCTGTTTCGTCTCGGGCTTGGGCGTTACGACGAGGCCCTTAGCGTCTATGACGCGCGGCTGTGGGGAAACTGGCCGGAATTTCCGCAGGAGCAGATTGGCGCGGTATCGATGCTGTGGCGCCTCGAACTGCGCGGTCTGGACGTTGGCGACCGTTGGACGCCCGTCGTCGAACAGGTTCGGCGACGAGCTGGCGAGCACCTGCTGCCGTTTCACGATCTGCATTATCTCTTCGCGCTGGCGCGCGCTGGCGCGCCGGGAGAAGCGGAAACATTCCTCGCTTCAATTAGAGCGCACGCTGAAAGCTTGTCGGGCTGCGCCGGCGAGACCTGGCGTCTAACCGTTGCGCCTGTTGCAGAGGGGCTGCTGGCGCTGTCGCGCGGCGCGTACGATATCGCCGCCTCAAGGCTGGCAGGAGCGATGCCGACATTGCACCGGATTGGCGGCAGCCACGCCCAACGGCATCTCTTCTCCGAAGCGCTAGATCACGCGATCGCCAACATGCAGAACGGTTCGCGGCGCGCTGGTTAACGCCTTCGCGATCGGCTTCATTTATACTCAGGCGATGCGGTGGTAGTCGCCTGCGTCCGCCCGGAACTGAAGAAGGTCTCCGACGCGGACGATTTCGCCGTCGGCCTCCACCGAATCGGCGACAAACGGGAGGATATCCTCGCCGAGCGGGCCGCCGCTGGCGTCGGTCATCAGCAACACGCCTTCCCGTCCGTCAGTCATCCGCACCCAGAAGGATGGCGGAATGCCGCCGCGAATGCACAGCGCGGCGCAGGCTTTGTGCGTCTTGCCGCGACCGGGCCGCATGACCCCGAAAAAGCATTTGGAGTCCATGATCGCGCCTTTGAGCCGCGCGCGTCCCATCGATTGAGTTCGCGTCGGCGGCGGCGCGAGTGATAAATCCGCCGGCGGAAGGCTCAGCCAGTCGCCAAGCGTCAGCGGCACTTCCAGCATTTGCCGGCCGCGCCGTTCGATCAACACGCCCGCTGCGCGCACGATGGCGCCATCATGGTCCGCAAGCTTGAGCCCGCTCGTGCATTTGCCGACCGCGACCAACAGCGCTGTGCGAAGCCCGTAAGGGGCGTCAGCATCGGCGATTTCGATCATCGGATAAGGCCGCATGACAAGCCGGCCTGTAATTTCGTGCGTCGCGCCGGTTAGCCACGCGCCGGCGCCGGGATCCTCGAGACCCAAGGCGAGTGCGCCCGCAAGGCCGCCGACGCCGGCGAGCGCAAGGGGCAGGGCGCCGAGAAGAAACCGGCGGTCAGCCCGGGGGGCAGGAGCCCAGCCGATGAACATCTCCTGATCCGCGCCGGCAGGCAGCACGCCGGGACCGAGATCATGCAGACGCTTGATCATGACGCGGCCCCCGATAACGCGGCTCCCGGCGCCTGCGCCTGTGCGGTAGACAGGTCGATCTGCGCACCGTTCTCGCCAAGCTTATTGGGGGCGATGCGCACGAAGACGCGCCCGTCGGCGAGCCGAACATCGTGTGTCGCGATCATCTCAGTGTACGGAGGGGGTGAGACGCCCGTCGACGGGTCGTACTGCCAGCCATGCCAAGGGCAGGTGATGCAGCCGTCGATGATGCGCCCCTCGCCGAGCGGGCCATTCTGATGCCGACATTCATTGTCGACCGCGAGAATGCGCATGCCGTCCCGGAAGACAGCGATGCGACGGCCCTTGGGCGTTACCGCGATGACGGCGCGCGTGTCCGGGATGTCGCCCGGTGCGCATACGTCAATCCAGCCGGCGCGGGGGCCGTCTTTTTTCGCTTGCGCCGCCCCGCCCTTGTCACGCCGCCCTTCCTTGAGTCCTGCAGTCAGATGCAGGCCAGCGACGATGGCGAACGCGCCGAGGGTTACAGCCGGGTAGATCATCGATTTCTCGGTCATCAGCGCGCCATAGGCGACATGCAGGACGATCAGTCCGTAGGCGACGTAAGCCAGCATGTGCAGCGCCTTCCACACGGGCGCCGAAAGATTGTTGAGCCAGAAATCATGGCTTGTTGCGGCAAGCGCAAAAAGGATGGCGAACGCCGCCAATCCAAAGGCCTCGAACGGAAATCCGGCGACGTCGTCATAAAGCGGATTTGAGACCAGCAGCGAAACTAAAGGATTTAGCGGTCCGCTTGAGTGGTACCAGAAAGTCGCAAGTCCGAAATGCGCTGTGGCGACAATGAAAGTCGTGACGCCAAGGTGCCGCCGGTTATAGAGAAGCGGGAGGAAGCGCGTCGACATTCTCGCCAGCGGTCCGATGGCGAGCACGATCGTCAGCATTGTGAAGGCCGCAGAGCCAAGCGCCCGTATGAGCAATACGACCGGGTCCGCCAGATGCCCGCCCCCGGTTGGACGCAGGCCAATGATCATGAACGTTCCGATGAATGCGGCGACGGCGGCGAGCGCATAAACGACGTAGACCGCCTTGTGCCCGTTCCATTGAACAACCTTGTACTGATGACCCATCAGCGATCCTCATCGACAAGGCGCGCGTCGGGCGCGGCGACGGGCAACGCAGGCTTGGCGACGAGCGCCAGCGCTGCGCCGGCTGCGACGACTGGCGCGATCAGCAGCCACATCCAGACATGGGCGCGTCGATGGCCCCGCTTCACGATGCGTGCTCCCGATCAATCGGCCGGTTGATGACGCGTCCTGACACCCAGCGGATGAGGATGAACGGCCAGAGGGCAATGACGCCAGGCGCCACAATGAGGCGAAAGCCGCGCGAGGCCCCTTTTGCGGCATGGTCGAGGCGCGCTAACCCGAACGCCATGAACGGCAAGCCGACAACGA
>CAZSBU010000180.1:0-5526 GCA_964605055.1 uncultured Caulobacterales bacterium
GGGTCGCTCGCGAAATGGTGGAACGTGCGCCAGAACCCGGCGCCGGCGTTCATCCAGTCTGTCTTTTCCAATCTTTTTTACGACCTGGACCGCGCGCGCGATGAAGGATTTCGTCTTGTCGTCATCGATACGCCGCCGGCGGTGACACGCGCGATCTCGGAAGTTGTAAGCTTCGCTGACCTCGTCGTCGCGCCTACCCGTCCGAGCCCGCACGATATGCGGGCGGTTGGCCCTACCGTCGACATCGCGGCGGCGCGGGGTAAACCGCTTGTTTTTGTCGTCAACGGCGCAACCGCGCGTGCGCGTATTACGTCTGAGGCGGCGATCGCGTTGTCGCAGCACGGGACGGTCGCGCCGACGGTTATCCACCATCGCGTAGACTTCGCCGCCAGCATGATCGATGGACGGACCGTGATGGAAATCGATCCTGTATGCCGGTCTGCGCTCGAGATTTCAGAACTCTGGCGATATCTCGACAGCCGGTTGAAGCGCGCGGAAGGCGGGTTCCGTCCAGCAGAGGAGCAGACGGCTTCTGTCCTTGCAAATCAGGCGCGTGTCTTCGGACGTCGAGCCGCCCAATAAAGCTGCAGTGAAAATAACGCGGCGGGTTTCAATCGACGTTACAGCGTTTCATCAGGGATAACGGGCAATGGGGAAGGATCTGAGCGCGCATCCGGCGCCTGGCGGCCAGCCTACCGAAGGCCGTTTTGCCCGGCTGACCTCAAATCTGCTCGCTCGCAAGGGGCATGCGGAGCCATCGAACGCATTCAATCCTTTTTTTGGGCCGATTGTTCCCGCCGATCGCGGCGGTACCGGTCCGGCGAAGACCGAGGAAGCCCCAGCCTGGCTGTCGATAGTTAACGAACGCAGCCTTGATGCTGGCTACCCCGCCAACCCGAGTGGGGACGAATTCGATCGCGGCGAAACACCCGTTACACCCGTTCCGACCCCCGCAAGGGAAGCCGAAAACAATGAAGGGGTTGCGCCGCGTCTGCGGAGCGAACCGCCGGCGACAACGAAAGTCGACGGCAACAATAAGCCGATTGAACGCGCGTCGAAATTGAGAAAAGCGCCTGCTGGCGACGGAGTAAGTCCCCCTGCCGCCGTCGCATCTCCTGAGAAAGGAAAACATTATGCTGAACGCACTGACGTTTCAGGCGGTGAAAAGCCAACGGTCAGGCTAAGGCGCGATCTAGCCGATTTTTCACTTGCCGATGGTCGAGGCGTCGACGGGCGCGTTCCGGATCGTCCGGTGGCGGAGCCTGTGCGCATGGCGTCAGCCGCCCGGGACGACGAACATCAGGACCCGGCTGACGATCTTATGCGCTTGGCGGCGGCTGCGGTCGCTGCAGCGGCTAGCAGCGCCGCCGCGGAGGCGCTTGTTTCCGCAGACGCTGATCGCGAAGAAGAAGCGGCGCTCATAAGGCGCAAAGCCAATGATCCGGGCTTACCCCGAAGAGCTGCAGTCACGTTTCGAATGTCGACCCGTGATTTTCTACGGATGAAGCTGGGTTCGGCCGAACTTGGGATATCCTCACAGGACATCCTGATTGAGGCATTGGGCGAGTATCTCGATGCCCGGGGGGTAGAAGGTTTCGGTGACTGCCAATGCCTGCGCCGGGCGGCTGACCAATATGAGGCAGCTACCGAACGGAACGCGGAACAGGGAACGTCGGAGTAGTCGAAGCAACCGCGCTACCCCGATCCCGGGCGCTCATTCTGCCGAACCGTAAGCGATTTGTCGCGTCACCTCTTTTTGGATTAATCGTGGCGTAACTCGGGTTCAATTGCGTTGCATTTCCTGAAAACTCTGCGAAATTCACCTCGTTTTCGAGCTGCGGGGTTGTGGGCAATCCTTTCGCGTTCATGAACGCCGAAAGCATCAGTCGCATCAGGCGTCGATCCAAGAAGCTATCCGCTGTCACACATCCGGCGCGGAAACAGGTGAAAGTACGCATTGTGCGCGTTTTCATTCTCGTTATTTCGTTGAGCGCGCTCTGGCTATTACTGTCCGGCTATTTCGACCATCCCTTGCTCCTGGCTTTCGGCGGTCTTTCGGTTGCGTTCTCAGTTTGGCTGGCGCAGCGGGCGGGCGTGACCGACGACGAAGGTGTTCCGCTCTCGATCATGCCGGCAATCTTCGGATATTGGTTCTGGTTAGCTAAAGAAATTGGCAAATCCAACATCGACGTTGCGCGCCGAGCGCTTGCCATACAGCCTTCGCTTTCGCCAAAGCTCTTTTACGTGCCGATAGAGCCGAAGGCTAATGCGGCAATTGCAACCTTTGCTAACTCGATCACCCTGACCCCCGGAACGGTCAGCGTCTGTATTGAGGATCGCGGAATTCTTGTTCATTCGCTGACAGATGAATTATGCGATGAGGAAGGGCACCACGCGCTAGGCCGCCGCGTAGCCCTATTGGAGCGAGGCGCAGCGCGGTGATCTACGCCCTGACTTCCATCGCCTTGATTCTCGCCATGGCGCTTGCGCTCGGGCGCGCCGTGGCGGGTCCGTCGTTGCATGATCGCGTTTTGGCGGGCAACAGTTTCGGCACAAAAACCGTCGTTCTAATCTGCATATTAGGTTTCGTTTCCGGCCGCCCGGATTTTCTCGATATCGCCGTGCTATATGCGCTCATCAACTTTGCAGCATTGATCGGTATTCTAAAGTTTTTTCGCTACCGGACGCTCGCCATCTCAATGGAGGGTGAAGGGCCGGATGCGCCCGTTTTCAAAGCAACCGGCGAAGGTAAGGCCACGTGACAATCGACTTGGACCTCATGCGCGATTTACTCTCGGGTCTGCTTTTCGTTGTGGGATCGCTGGCGATTGTAACAGGCGCAATCGGTCTCGTGCGTTTTCCTGATATTTATACCCGTGTTCATGCGGCGGGCGTAACCGATACGGCGGGAGCTGAACTTGTCCTGTTCGCCATGATGCTGCAGGCCCCGAATTGGATTGTGGTAGCCAAGCTAGCCTTCGTGGGCTTTTTCCTGTTTCTGACTGGCCCGGTTGCGACGCATGCGATCGCCCATGCGGCGTGGGTTGGCGGCGAGAAGCCGCTTGTTGGACCTGAACTCAAACCCGATGGGGACGCGACGTGAATAGCGGAGCGGATGCCAAAGCGATCGAACTCGCGACAACGCTCTTCGTAGATCTGTCGCTGCTGACAATGCTGATCGTCGTTGCCTTCGCGATGCTGAAAACGCGCCATCTTTTTGCGGCGGCCATGCTTTCTGGAATTTACAGTCTTGTCTCCGCGACGTTCTTCATCAGCCTCGACGCGGTTGACGTGGCGTTTACCGAGGCCGCCGTCGGCGCCGGGCTTTCTACTGTGCTCATGCTCGGCGCCATGCTGCTGACTGCGCGGCGGGAAAAGCCGATCATTTCGAAGCGCGCACCTATTGCAGCGGTAATAGTCGTGCTTGTCGGTGCGGCGCTGATGTATGCGACGCTCGAGATGCCTGCATTTGGCGACCCCAATTCACCGGCGAACACCCATGTTGGGGCTGCGTACATCGACCGCACCGCCAAAGACATCGAGGTGCTAAATATTGTTACGGCGGTTTTGGCCAGCTATCGCGGTTTCGATACGCTTGGCGAGACAATGGTCGTTTTCACCGCTGGGCTCGCTGTACTTATACTCCTTGGCGCAGGAAGCGACAGGGGCGGTCGGGCTGTGCGCGACGCCGACTCTCTCGCGTCAGATAGAGAACCCGGCGATAGCTCGACGTCTGGAGTCGCGACATGAACTCCGAACATCTCTTGCTGCGCGTCGCGATGAAGATCATGTTTGCGCCGATCATCCTGTTTGCGCTTTACGTGCAGTTTCATGGCGATTACGGGCCTGGCGGCGGCTTTCAGGCAGGCGTCATCTTTGCCGTCGCATTCATTCTGCATGCGCTCGTCTTCGGTCTTGATGCAACAAAAGCCGCGGTGCCTGAGCCTATTCTTCGTGTGGCAATGGTAATCGGGTTGTTGCTTTATGCGGGCACAGGCCTCGCAACAATGATGCTTGGGGGTAACCTCCTAAGCTACGACGTTATTGCGCCGAACTCGACCCACCATGAAGGCCAGCATTATGGCATATTAGTTGTCGAACTTGGGGTTGGCGTCGGGGTCGCCGCCACCATGATCACGATTTTCTACCAGTTTGCCGGTCGCGAACCGGAAATCCGCGACGAAGACTGGTAGGGCCCGCCGGCATGTTTTCGTTGCTTGAATTCGCGCTTGAGCGATACAATTACTGGATCGTCATTGTTTTGATGATGACCGGCCTCTATACTGTAATTACGCGCGGAAATATCATAAAAAAAATTATTGGAATAAATTTATTCCAGACTTCCGTATTTATATTTTACATTACAATTGGAAAAGTGTCTGGCGGGACCGCGCCGATTTACGTTGCCGGCGACATGGAAAAGCTGGCGGGCGTCAACGATGGCGCTCACGGGAGCGACGGCGCTTCGGGTAATGACAATTCGCTTCATGGGTCGGCCGAACCAACGCCGAACCGGTTGGACGGAGGCGTCAATGTTCGCGATGGCGGTTCATTACATGAGGCTCCTGCCGAGGCAAATGACGCAAACACTTTAAGCAGTGGTGGCGTGGGAAACCCACCCGATCTCGCAGAATTACCGAATGGTTCTGGTGCGGCAATCGATACGATCTATAGCAATCCGCTGCCCAGCGTTCTGATCCTGACAGCGATCGTCGTCGGTATCGCTACCACGGCCGTTGGCCTCGCACTGGCCGTGCGCATTCGGGAAGCATACGGCTCGATCGAAGAAGACGAGTTGCTTGCGGCTGACGATCTCGCCGAATTCGGCGCGGCCACCAATTCGGAGGGCGTCGCGCGATGAACATCATCGAACAACTGCCCGTTATTCCGATCATCACCCTTCTGGTCGCAGCGCCCCTGACAATTCTGCTGCCCAACGGCGCAACTGGGCGGGCACCCTACATCTGGGCGACGCTGGCCTCGTGGGTTGCCTTCGCTGCATGCTTTAAGCTTCTGTCGATCGTCGCAGATACGGGGCCCATCAGCTATTCGCTCGGCGACTGGGCGCCGCCGATCGGGATCGAGTATCGCGTCGACCTAGCCAATGCGCTTGTCCTCACTCTTGTATCCGGCATTGCGGCGCTGGTCGCGCCTTTTTCGCTACCGAGCGTGCGATCCGAGATTGATCTGCGGCAAACTAACCTTTTTTATTCGGCGTTTCTGATCTGCCTTCTCGGCCTTCTTGGCGTCACTATCACGGGCGATGCGTTCAACGTCTTCGTTTTCTTGGAGATTTCGTCGCTGTCGACATATGCGTTGATCGCGCTTGGCGCTCGAATGGATCGGCGAGCGCTCACGGCGTCATTCAATTATCTTATCATGGGCACGATCGGGGCGACGTTTTTCGTCATCGGACTTGGGCTGCTCTATCAAGCCACTGGCACCCTCAACATGGCGGACATCAAGATCAAGGCGGCGGAGGCTGCCGGCATAGGCATGATCGAGGCGGGCTTGGCTTTCATCATT
>CAZSBU010000181.1:0-238 GCA_964605055.1 uncultured Caulobacterales bacterium
CGCAGCTCGACGGGGCGGGCGGACGGCCACCCGCAAGCGCGATATCGCCGCGACCGCCGCGTCAGTCTTCGGCGCGACCGGCGCAGAAATCCTTGTTTGACGAGTAAAGCCCGCGCGGGTTGATGGCTTGGGCCCTTGTCAAAGCGGGTTGTCGGTTGAGGCCGGCGGGGATACGAACGGACAGGCAGTGAAACGGTGCTCAGCATGGACTCGACGGTAAATTCGCGCGACGGCGAAG
>CAZSBU010000181.1:248-5499 GCA_964605055.1 uncultured Caulobacterales bacterium
GGCGAAGCGCTGCTTCGCTATCTCGACGCCGAGTTCGAGATCATCCGTCCGGGCCGGTTCGTCACCTGCGCCGTGACCGGCGCGCGTATTCCTCTGGAGGGGCTGCGTTATTGGAACGTCGATCGCCAGGAAGCCTATGCGGGTGCTGCAGCGGCGATGGTCGGCTTCGGCGTCGCACGGACGCCGATCAGGAGAACCTGACGCATGAAAAAAATGCTCTTCCTCGCGCTCGCCTGTAGCGCCTACGCGGTTTCAACCGGCGCCGAAAACGCCCCGCAGATCGTCGCCGATCCACAGACCGCCATACCCGTTTCCGCGCCGGCTGAGCCTGCGGTCGCGACGCCCTTAGCGCCGGATGCGCCGGAAGCGGGGTTCAGCCTCAACGGCGCCTTCGTGCAAGGCGGGCTTATTTTCGGTCAGACTGCGCCCGGTGCGAAGGTGCGTCTCGACGGCAAGAATGTCATCGTCGACGAGGCTGGGCGCTTCGTCATCGGCTTTGGCCGCGACCATCCTACCACCGCGCTCCTTGCCGTCAGCGTTGGCGGCGCGCCGAGCGAGCGGCGCGTTCTTGAGATCGGCAAACGCGAATTCCCCGTCGACCGAATCGACGGCATCGATCAATCGAAGGTTTCCGGCTTCACGCCCGAACAACTCGCGAAGATTGCCGAAGACCGGGAAAAGAAAAACGCCGCCCGCCGCGAATCCGCACCGACTGCATATTGGGCGGAAGGTTTCGCCTGGCCGGCGACCGGCAGGGTCAGCGGTGTGTTCGGATCGCAGCGCATCCTTAACGGCGAGCCGCAAAACCCCCATTCCGGGCTCGATATCGCAGCGCCAACCGGCTCCCCAATCAAAGCCCCCGCCGCAGGCATCGTGCGCCTCGCCGATCCGGACATGTATTTCGAGGGCGGACTTGTTCTTCTCGACCATGGTCATTGGGTTGAAAGCGCTTTCCTGCATATGTCGCGCATCGACGTCGCGCCCGGGCAGCAAGTCGCCAAAGGCGATGTTATCGGCGCCGTCGGATCAACCGGGCGATCGACTGGCCCTCACCTTCATTGGAGCCTGAAATGGACCGATCGGCTCGTCGATCCGCGCCTACAGGTCGCAGACGCGCCGCAGACCTCCGCTGCGGCGGCGCCGGCGGGCAATTAAGCGATTCCACCCGACGCCAAGCAAAACGTTATTGACACTCATTCTTAATTGCGGCACCTTCTCTCAGTGATCGCTGCACCGCGCGGCGATGGGAATTATCGACCCGGTCCGCCATGTATATCTGCATTTGCAATGCTCTCTCCGACCGGCAGCTCAGCGCCGCCGCTAGCGGCGCGCGCTCCGTAGCAGAAGTGTTCAAATGCTGCGGCACCCGTCCCCAATGCGGCAAGTGTTTGCCAGACGTGGCGCGCCTCATCGAAGCGCACAACGAGACTGCTGACGGAGCATCTCACTGCGCGATTGCGGCTGAATAGCAGCGCGATCAACGGCCATGCTCCTGTTGTGTTTTTCGTGATGGCGCCCGCGTCGATTTATCCGCGCAACTGATAGTCGCTTTCAACCTTGTTCCTTGTACGGACGCGCGAGTTCGATATGTTCAGCCGCGCACGAAATGAAGGAGCGACTTTTGAAAGGCGACAAGAAAGTTATCGAGTATCTCAACAAGGCGCTGAAACTCGAACTGACGACCGTAAATCAGTATTTCCTGCATGCGCGCATGTTCCGTCACTGGGGCCTCGAACGCCTCGGCAAAAAGGAATATGAAGAATCCATCGACGAGATGAAGCATGCCGACAAGTTGATTGAACGCATCCTGTTTCTCGATGGGCTTCCGAACCTGCAGGATCTCGACAAGGTTTATATCGGCGAGAACGTGAAGGAAGCGCTGGAACTCGACCTCAAAGCCGAGGAGCGCGCCCATCCCCTTTACGTCGAAGCGATCGCCTATTTCGAATCGGTGCGGGACTTTGTCAGCCGCGAGATCATGGTGCACATCCTCGAGTCGGAAGAGGAGCACATCGATTTCCTCGAGACGCAACTCGACCTGATCTCAAAGATTGGCCTCGAACTTTACATGCAGCATCAGATAGGTGGGGATGACGATTGACGATGCGCCGGTCCATTGCCGGCGTCGCTCTTGCTTTCTTCGCCGCGGCCTGCGCGGCGAAGGCGGTGCCGGGCGAGAATGAACCGGCGATGGGCGCGTCGGGCGGCATGTGCGGCGGCATCATCGGCACGCAATGCGCCGACGGCGCGGACTACTGCAAGATGCCCGCGCGCATGTGCTACGACGTCTCTGATGCGGCGGGCGTATGCGCGCCAAAGCCCGAGGCGTGCGCCATGGTTTACGATCCAGTGTGCGGCTGCGACGGTCAGACCTATTCCAATTCATGCGTCGCCGCCTCGCGCGGCCAGAGCGTAGCCTATGCCGGCGAGTGCGCCGCGCCTGAACGGGATTAACCGCCATTGAGCGCAGCTGGCGTTATCGATCTCTATGAACGGCACGCGGCCGCATGGGCGGCATTGCGCGGCGAGAGCGCCTCAATCGAAACCGGCTGGCTCGAACGATTTCGCGCCGCGCTGCCCCTAGGCGGCGCCGTGCTCGATCTCGGATGCGGTTCGGGCGCGCCCATCGCCGCATGGCTGATAGAGCGCGGATATGGCGTGACGGGCGTCGACGCCTCGCCGACGCTGATTGACATATGTCGCGCCAGATTTCCCGCACCAGAATGGCCCGCACCAGAATGGCCCGCGACGGAATGGATCGTGGCGGACATGCGTCAACCCGCTCTGACACGGTGTTTTGACGGGATGATCGCATGGCACAGCTTTTTTCATCTTTCCCCTGACGATCAGCGCCAGATGTTCGACGTTTTTGCAAAGCTGACCTTGTCCGGCGGCGCGCTGATGTTCACTTCAGGTGACGAAGACAATGTTACGATCGGCGAATTTCAGGGAGAACCGCTCTATCACGCGAGCCTCGCCCTCGATGAATACCGCGCGCTGCTCGACAGGAGCGGGTTCGACCTCATCAATCACGCCAGCGGCGATCCAGGCTGCGGCGGGGCGACCGTCTGGCTGGCGCGGCGTCGCTAAGGACGGCCTTGCCGCAAGAGATGCCGAGTGAGGGCGCCTTATCAGTAGACGTCTTTAGAATAGCGCCTGTGAAACCAGAGCCACTGCCCGGGCGCCTCGCGGATTTCGCGCTCAAGCGCCTCGTTGATGCGAGCGGTCAGCGCCGCAATGTCCGCCGCCGCGTCGCCGGATGGCGTAAAGGCGATCCGCTCCCGGAACGTCATGCGGAAGCGCGCCCCGCCCGTGCGGGCGATTCCTGCCGGAATGATCGCCGCGCCGTAGCGCAGCGACAGACGCGCCGCGGTCGGCGCCGTCATCGCCGGGCGGCCGAAGAATGGCGCGGAGAGGCCGTCGTTCAGCTTCTGATCGGCGAGCATGGCTAGGGAGCGCGCCGACCGCATCGCCTCAATCAAGGCCCGGGCGCCCCGCGGGCCTTTCGGTATCTGCTCGGACGACATCACTTCGGCGCGGAGGCGACAGATAAGGTCATCGACGAGCGGATTGTTGGCGGCCCGATAGAGAACGCCGTGGTCGATACCATTACTCGCGAGCACGATCGCCATGATCTCCCAATTGGCGAGGTGCGCCGAAATGAATACGACGGGTCCCGATGCGGCGGCGGCGCGCGCTGTGTCCGCGCCAATCACCTCGACGCGCGCGTTAGGCAACGCCGGATCGAAGGCGCCGAGATTGCTGTACTCTGCTGAAGTACGCCCAAGGTTCTCCCACGCATTGCGCAACAGGGCTTCTCGTTCTTTGGGCGTCATTTTCGGAAACGCGATGGCGATGTTGGTTTGTCCGCGAGCGTGAATACCCTTGAGCAATGGTCCGACGGTGCGGAGAAACCCACCCGCCAGAGCGGAAGCGGCGTCAACGCCGATGAGGCGAAAAAAACCGAGCAGACCTCTCGCCAATATATATTCCGCCCACTGAGCAGAATTCGCTTTTGCGGATGAGTCGCCGCCTTCAACGCCTGACTGATCGATGACTGGGCCGCTCATTCGGGCTTGCATGTCAACGCGCACTTCGATGCGATGAGGGCGAGCAGCGCGTCAGCCTGATCAAGCTGCAGCGCAACTTCGAACACGTCCACGCCTTCGCGCGCATCCATCGCGAGACGCGCGTAATCCTTGGACGTTGTAATCAGGCGTGCGCTGCGCCGGGCCGCCATGGCGCGCAACCGCGCAAGCTCCGCTTCCAGATAACGATGATGATCCGGGAAGGCGACCTCGCCTGCGACCGTCGCCCCGCTGGCGCGCAACAGTTCGAAAAAGCGCCTGGGCTGGCCAATGCCGCAAAAGGCGATGTACGTCCCCTCGCCTGTCGGCGTAACCGGCGCCATCCAGCCGCGAAAGGTGGGTTGGGCGAGACCGCGCAAGCTATCTGGCGGCGTCGCCCCGCCCATGAACACCACAGCGTCGGCGCGCTGAGCTGCTCTTTCCAATGGCTCGCGCAAGGGGCCTGCCGGGAAAATCCGTCCATTACCATCCGGGTCCGCCGCATCAATCATTAGGATACTGCACGTCTTGACGAGCGAGGGGTTCTGAAAGCCATCGTCCATAACGATGACATCAGCGTCCGTCGCCTCCAGCATGCGCGCGCCAGCAGATCTGTTTCGAGCGACCACCGTGGGCGCGCGCGCTGCAAGCAGCAATGCTTCATCGCCAACGCCCGCCGCATCATCAGTTGCCGGATCGACCCGTCGAGGCCCGTGCTCGCGCCCGCCATAGCCGCGCGTCAGGAACATCGGCGAAAAGCCCCGCCCTGTCAGCGCCTCGGCGAGCCATAAAGCGAATGGCGTCTTGCCAACGCCGCCGACGGTCGCGTTGCCGACGCAAATGACAGGAAGGGCTGCTGTATAGGGTTGGCTGCGGGCGGCGGTCCATTTCTGGACCGCGTCGTAAAGAGCAGCCGCCGGCGCAAGCCCGATGGCGACAGCCGTCGCGGCGAACCCGCGGTCGCGCCAGAACCACGGTTCAGCGATCACGCGGCCGCCGCCCGCCCCGTTGCGGCGGAAAGCGGCGCGTGCAGTTCGGCCGCAATGTCGTTGAGGACTTTCCGAGCGTTTGCTTCCGCAGAGGTTTGCGCCGCGCCCGCCATGGCAAAGCGCGTTTTATCGTCGGCAAGCAGACGCACCACGGCCGTTGAGACTTCCCGTTCGTTGCGGACGAGGGCAGCGCCC
>CAZSBU010000182.1:0-5450 GCA_964605055.1 uncultured Caulobacterales bacterium
TCGGCAAGACGGTCGAGCACAATCTGGCGCTGCTCGCCAACCTTGAACGGTTTGCCCGTATCGGCGCGCCGGTGCTGGTGGGCGCATCGCGCAAGCGGTTCATCGGCGCGCTTGACCGCAACGCCGGGCCGGGCGACCGGCTGGGCGGTTCGCTGGCGGCGGCCCTTGCCGCCGCCGCCCACGGCGCCGCGATCGTCCGGGTGCACGACGTGGTTGAGACCCGCCAGGCCTTCGCCGTGGCCGCCGCCATCGCAGGCGCCGCGAAGCCGCCCCATTGTCGGGGTTAGAGTTGCGACAATTAAGGATTTTCCAGCCTGCCTTGTGTTAATAGGCTGCGATGAAACGGAGAGCGCCCATGCGCGGAGACGATCTGGCGCCCCTCACAGCGGCGCCCCTCACAGCGGCGTCTGACGAGGCTCGGACGAAACCGGCCGAGCGCCAGCTTTTCGGCACCGATGGGGTGCGCGGCCTCGCCAATGCGGGCGCAATGACGCCGGAAGCGATGCTGCGGCTCGGCATCGCGGCTGGGCGCGCGTTCCGCAACGGCGCCCACCGCCACCGGGTCGTCATCGGCAAGGACACGCGCCTTTCCGGATACACGATTGAGCCCGCGCTCACCGCCGGCTTTGCCGCCGCCGGCATGGACGTATTCCTGCTGGGCCCGCTGCCGACGCCCGCGATGGCGATGCTGACGCGGTCCTTGCGCGCCGATCTCGGGGTGATGATCTCCGCCTCGCATAATCCGTATCAGGATAACGGCGTAAAGTTTTTCGGGCCGGACGGCTACAAGCTTTCGGACGAAACGGAGTTGCGCATCGAGGCGCTGATGGAGCGTCCAACGGAAGAAGCGCTCGCCGGCCCGCGCGATCTCGGCCGCGTCAAGCGCGTCGACGACGCCGCCGCGCGCTATATCGAATTCGCCAAAAACGCTTTCCCCCGCAGCCTGTCGCTAGAAGGCCTGCGCGTCGTCGTCGATTGCGCGAATGGCGCGGGCTACAAGGTCGCGCCGACTGTGCTGTGGGAGCTCGGCGCAGAGGTAAAAGCGATCGGCGTTGAGCCAAACGGCTTCAACATCAATCAGGATTGCGGGTCGACAGCGCCGAAGCGCATGCAGGAAGCGGTGCTGGAATACCGCGCCGACATTGGCCTTGCCCTGGACGGCGACGCGGACCGGGTAATCATTTGCGATGAAAAGGGCCAGCTTGTTGACGGCGACCAGATCCTCGCGCTCATCGCGCGTTTTCTGAAAAGCCGCGAACAATTGAAGGGCGGCGGCGTCGTTTCAACCGTCATGGCCAATCTGGGGCTGGAGCGCTTCCTTGCAGGCGAAGGCCTGTCGCTTGAGCGAACGAAGGTTGGCGACCGCTATGTCGTCGAGGCGATGCGCGCGCGGGGCATGAATGTCGGCGGCGAGCCGTCCGGCCACGTCATATTGAACGATCACTCGACGACCGGCGACGGCCTGATCACCGCGCTGCAAGTGCTCGCCGTCGTCGCCCGTGAGGGGCGCGCAGTCAGCGAAGCCTGCCAGGTGTTCGAGCCGACGCCGCAGATCCTCCGCAACGTGACGGTGAAGGCTGGCGCGCCGCTAGAGGCGGCTGGCGTGAAGGCGGCCATCGCCGACGCCGAGGCGCGCCTCGGCGTCAACGGTCGTCTCGTCATCCGCAGGTCCGGCACTGAGCCTCTTATCCGCGTCATGGCGGAAGGCGTCGACGAAGCGCTCGTCCGCCGGGTCGTCGCCGATATCTGCGCTGCGATCGAGGCGGCGAAGGACTGATCCGCCGGGCGAGGCGAGCGGCTCTAGCGCTCGCGCCGATTGCGCGGCCAGTCGCCCGTCTCCATCTGTTTCATCGACAGAAGGACATTGGTCGCGATAAGGAAAAGGCCAAAGCCGAACACGAACCATGCGGCGTCGACGTCGACGCCCGCCGAGCGCGCCAGTTCCGGGGCGAGCCTGAGAATGAGCGCCGCCACGCACAGAACGAGCCCGGTCCATAAAATGCCGCCCGTCGCCATCATCCGCATCCTTCAATTTTGTCGATTTCCGCTTCGCCGCAGCGCTTTAGTGGCGTCTAAATCCGGCATTAGTGAGGACGAAAGGCGGCCATGACGGGGTCTCGAATGCGATCGACGGAACCATCGACAGCCGCGCGGGTGCTGATCATTGCAGGGTCGGATCCCTCGGGCGGCGCCGGGTTGCAAGCGGACATCAAGACCGTCACGGCGCTTGGCGGCTATGCGGCGGCGGTTGTCACGGCCTTGACCGTCCAGAACACCCAAGGCGTGCGCGCCGTCCATCCGGTAGCGCCGTCTATCATCCGTGACCAGATTTTCGCCGTGCTCGATGATGTCGGCGCTGACGCCATAAAGATCGGCATGATTGGCGAGGCCGCCGCCGCAGAGGCGGTCGCGGCTGCGCTGAGGGATTGGGGCGGGGCTGCGCCCATTGTCCTCGATCCGGTACTGGTCGCAACGAGCGGCGACGCGCTTGCGGGATCGGGCGTTGCGGCGGCGCTGGTCTCGCGTCTGTTGCCGATGGCGCATATCGCCACGCCCAACGCGCCGGAACTGGCCGCGCTCTCAGCAATGACTGTCACGAATGACGCCGAGGCGCGCTCGGCGGGCAAGGCGTTAATCGCGCACACGGGCGTCGCGCATGTCCTCGCCAAAGGCGGTCATCTGCCGGGTACGGACGTCATCGACCAGTTGATCTCAATGGCGGGGCTTGCGACGACCTTCCGTAATCCCCGTATTGAGACAACCTCGACCCATGGAACAGGCTGTACGCTCGCGTCTGCCGTGGCGACGGGTCTGGCGCAGGGCATGGCGATTGAGGCTGCAGTTGATCGAGCGATCGCCTATGTGCGCGCGGCGATCATGGCTGCGCCGGGCCTTGGCGCCGGGCGCGGGCCGCTGGGGCATGCGCATACGATCCGCGAGGAATGGGCGGGCCGCGAGGAATGGACGGCGCCGAAATCGTCGTCCGACTGACGTGTGTCTGCACACGGCGTTCCGCTGTCATCCGGGCCGAAGCGAAGCGACGAGCCGGGATCTCTCTTCAGGAGCGCTTGCAGGAGGTCCCGGATCGCCTGCTGCGTCCGGGATAACAAACAGCCCTAATTCTGAAACGGATCGCGCATCAGAATGACGTCGTCGCGCTCAGGGCTCGTCGAGACGAGCGCAACGGGACGCTCGATCAGCTCCTCGATGCGGCGCACATACTTGACCGCGGCGGCGGGAAGCTCCGCCCACGAACGAGCGCGCGCCGTCGATTCGGTCCAGCCTTCCATCGTCTCGTAGACGGGCCGCGCCAGCGCCTGCGCGTCGGGGCTCGCAGGCAGATAGTCGAAGCGCGTTCCGTCAATGTCATAGCCGACGCAAACGTCGAGCCGGTCGAAGCCGTCGAGCACATCGAGTTTCGTCAGCGCCACGCCGTCGACGCCGGCGATCTTCAGCGACTGGCGCACGAGCGCGGCGTCGAACCAGCCGCAGCGGCGCTTGCGCCCTGTGACCGTGCCAAATTCCGCGCCGCGCTCGCCAAGACGCTGGCCGATCGCGTCGGTAAGTTCAGTCGGGAAGGGACCACCGCCGACGCGCGTCGTGTAGGCCTTGACGATGCCGAGGACATAACCGACTGCGCGCGGCCCGAGCCCTGAGCCGGTCGCGGCATGTCCGGCGACCGTGTTCGACGAGGTGACATAAGGATAGGTGCCGTGATCGACGTCGAGCAGAGCGCCCTGCGCGCCCTCGAACAGGATGCGCCTTCCTTCCCTGCGCGCGGCGTCAAGAAGCCGCCAGGTCGGCTGGATGAACGGGACAATACGCGGCGCGATGGCGAGAAGGCTCTCGGTCAGCGCGCGCGCGTCCGCCTCCGTGACGCCCATGCCGCACCGGAGCGCATTGTGGTGGGTGAGCAGGTTCTCGACTTTCGCTGCAAGCGTATCCGGATAGGCGAGGTCGACCGCCCTGATGGCGCGCCGGCCAGCGCGGTCTTCATAGGCGGGGCCAATGCCGCGCTTCGTCGTGCCGATCTTGACGCCGGTGGCGGCGCCTTCGCTGAGCGCGTCGAGCTCCTGATGCACGGGCAGGATGAGCGTTGCGTTCTCGGCGAGCGCCAGATTGTCCGGGCCAACCCTGACCCCTTGCGCGGCCAGACGATCGATCTCGGCGAGCAGCGCGTGCGGGTCAACGACGACTCCCGCGCCAATGACGCCAAGCCGGCCGGGGCGGACGACGCCCGACGGCAGCAGGGAGAGTTTGTAGACGGCGCCGTCGATGACGAGGGTGTGCCCGGCGTTATGACCGCCCTGGAAGCGCACCACTACGTCGGCGCGGGCGGAGAGCCAGTCGACGATTTTACCCTTGCCCTCGTCGCCCCACTGGGCGCCGACGACCGTGACGTCGGCCATCGATCCCTCTCCGTTCGCTCATACAATTGCGCGGCGAGTGATGGGCGAGAAGGCGGGAAGGGTCAAACGCTTTCGGGCGCCCGAAGGGCTTTTGACCGTTGCCGGGCAATCAGCCGGAATGACGCCATGGCATGTTGGGGGGAGCTGGTGTTGCAGCGCAGCACCCGTTGAATGTTTTGGTAAACTCCCTAGTTTAGAAATAACGAGCGACTGCTAATCCCCGCCGGCAGCAGGCTTCGTAAGACTGTTGTTGGCGGAAAAAGACAGGCGTGCACCGTCTCACGCGCGATTTCCGCGTGCACAGATATCCGCGTGGCTAGCGTAGAACGATCGAAATCGGCGTCCGGGCAGGCTTCAAAATGAAATTGTCTACCTCAGTCAAGGCCGCGCTCGCCATCGCCGGGGCGCTCGTCATCTGGTTTGCGATGAACTCGCTCTTCCGGTCAGGGCCAGCGGATAACGCCGAGGCGGCGGTCGAGCCGCTTTTCACGGTTGTCGCCGAGACCATCGAGCCGAAACAATGGCGCGATACGGTCATCATCCGAGGACGTACAGCCGCTGAACGCAAGGTCGTGGTGCGGGCCGAAACGGCTGGCGTCGTTGTCGAAACGCCTGTCGATCAGGGAACGCCGGTGAAGGCGGGCGACACGCTGTGCCGGCTCGACGTGGAAGCGCGTCAGGCGGCGCTGGCGGAGTCGCGGGCGGCGCTGGCGAAAGCGCGGCTCGATCATGATGCAGCAACAAAGCTCGCGGCAGAAGGTTTCAGGTCCGAAACGGCAGTCGCCGCCGCGAAGGCTTCGCTTGATCTTGCCCGCGCAGGCGTCGAACAGGCTGAAGTGCGGCTGCGCCAGACAAGACTGACAGCGCCTTTCGACGGCGTGTTCGACATCCGCACCGTTGAGAAGGGCGATTTTCTCGCGGTGGGCGATCCGTGCGGTACGGTCATCCAGACAACGCCGTTTCTCATCACGGGCGCGGTATCGGAGCGCGAAGTCGGCAATATCAAGGTCGGCGATCGCGGCGTCGCCCGGATCGCCGGCG
>CAZSBU010000183.1:0-2498 GCA_964605055.1 uncultured Caulobacterales bacterium
AAGATGCCTTCTTCCCAACCGGGCAGGAACACCACAGGAAACTCCAGCCCTTTGGCTGCGTGCAGCGTCATCAGCCAGACCTGTCCGCCTTCAGCGCTTTCATTGTGTTCGGCGACGAGCGCCACGTGGTCGAGATAGGCGCCTAGCGTCTCGAACTCGGAGACGGCCTGCACCACCTCTTTCAGGTTGTCGAGCTTGCTCTCGGCCTTGGCGGACTTGGAGGCGCGCCAGAAATCCGTGTACCCGGATTCCTCGAGAATGAGCTCAGTCAGGTCGCGCGGCGACAGATCGCCCATCGCCACGGTCCAGCGATCGACCATCTCGACAAAACGGCGCAGCGCGTTCCGTCCCGCCGTAGGCAGATTGTCACCTTCAATGAGAATGCGGCTCGCCGTCATCAGCGGAACGTTTTGCGATCGTGCGAAGACATGGACGGTTTGCATTACCTGACCGCCCAGCTTGCGGGCGGGCTTGTTGGCGATCCGGTCGAATGCGAGATCATCGTCAGCCGATCGCACAAGGCGTAGATAGGCGAGCGCATCCCGCGTTTCCTCCCGCTCGTAAAAACGCGGTCCGCCAACGACGCGGTAGGGAATGCCCATCGTGTTGAAGCGTTCCTCGAATGCGCGCATCTGGAACGAGGCGCGGACGAGCACAGCAAGGTCAGAGAGCGGACGACCTGCCTGCTGGGCCGCTTCAATGTCATCCCCGATTAGGCGCGCTTCTTCGTCCCCGTCCCACACGCCCCGCAGTTTCACCGCCTCGCCAGCCGATTGCTCTGTCCACAGCGTTTTGCCGAGACGGCTCTTGTTCGCAGCGATGAGGCCGGAAGCGGCGGCGAGGATCGCTGGCGTAGAGCGGTAATTTCTCTCGAGACGAATAACCGTCGCGCCGGGGAAGTCTTTCTCAAAGCGAAGGATGTTCTCGACCTCAGCGCCGCGCCAGCCATAGATCGACTGGTCGTCGTCGCCGACGCAGCAGATATTCTTGCGCTTCTGGGCCAGCAGCCTGAGCCAAAGATACTGGGCGACGTTGGTATCTTGATACTCGTCAACCAGCATGTACCGAAAGCGATCCTGATAATTCGCGAGAATGTCTGGGTGCGTCTGGAATATCGTCAGGTTGTGCACGAGAAGATCGCCGAAATCGGCCGCATTCAGCGTTTTCAACCGCTCTTGATAGACTCTGTAGAGATCGACGCCGCGCCCATCGGCAAAGTGCCAAGCCTCGTTTGCGGGTACTTTATCAGGCGTCAGCCCGCGATTTTTCCAGGCGTCTATGGTGGCGGCGAGACCGCGTCCCGTCCAACGCGTCTCGTCGAGGTTCGCCGCCTCGATCGCCTGCTTGGCGAGGCGCGTCTGATCGTCCGCATCAAGAATGGTGAAAGAGGGCTTCAGGCCCGCAAGTTCCGCGTGCCGGCGCAGGATCTGCGCCGCGATCGAGTGGAAGGTGCCGAGCCACTGCATGCCTTCAACGCGATCGCCGATCAGCGCGCCGATACGGTTTTTCATCTCGCGCGCGGCCTTGTTGGTGAAGGTGACGGCGAGGATCTCTTGCGGCCGCGCGAGGCCGAGAAAAAGCAGGTGCGCAAGGCGCGTCGTCAATGCGCGCGTCTTTCCGGTGCCCGCGCCTGCAAGCATCAACACAGGGCCTTCCGTCGCCAGCACCGCCGCGCGCTGTTCCTCGTTCAAGCCGTTGAGATAGGCAGGTTCAGCGCCGCTGTCGCGAACTAACTGTGCGGCGGGTGCAAGGCCGGCGAGAGCCCGCTCGGAGATCGATAATTTTTGCGTCATTCGTCAAATTCTATCGGACCGGAGCCGATTCTGAAACAAACAACCGAATCGTCGCGCAGTCCGCCAATTCGAGCGCAAATGCAGGGGGTCGGTACGCGCGTCGCCGGCCCACCGCGTTAGAAGCCGCCACCGGTTCGAAACCCGCCGCCGCCTCGCCGCGACATGCTGGGCGGGCGCGAGGGTGGCCGCGGCGCGCGCGGTATCCGTGGTGAGGGGCCGCGTTTGCGACCCCAGTCCGAGCCCGAAGGGCGTCCGGGAGGCGCCCCCCAACCGTCGGGAAGGCCAAAGCCGCCGCGCCAGTGGTCGCCGCCCATATCGTTGTCCCAGTCGCGCCGCTGCGTCCTGTGGGCGCGCTCAATGCGCCGCCAGAGGTCATCGCGGGAAAGCCTGCCGCCCATCATCTCCGCCAGTAAAAGACCGATCAGATCGCCGCCCGTAAACTCCGAATACGGACTGTCAAAGCGGGCGCTCTTGAAGCGCCTTCGCAGATCTTCAAGCTCTGAAAGCGTGCGCGCCTGGCGGTCGAGCGCTGCGGCCGCGCTTTTTTGCTCTTCTTCGAATTCCAGACGTTCCCGGCGCAGGCGTATCAGAGCGTCAACAAGGCGGTCGTCTTCCGCGGTCGCCGTTTCCGCCGCCAGCGCTTTCAGATCCGGCACCGACATTCGCCGCATCGCCTGAGCGAGCAGCGTTCGCGCTTCGCCGAGC
>CAZSBU010000183.1:2508-4631 GCA_964605055.1 uncultured Caulobacterales bacterium
CGGTCCGGACGCGCCCGTCGCGACCGTTGAAATCTCGCCGGCCAGTCGCCCATGCTCTCGCTCGCCCGCCTCGAGCGCGACGTCGACCGTATCGAGTTCCCGCCGGGCGTGTTCTACGGCTGTGCGCAAGTCTCCAACGCCGTCCGCCTCCATCGCTTCGCGCTCGAGCGCTTCGAGAGAACTTGCGAGATTATCCGCCTCTTCGCGCATCCGCGCGACGTGTTCAGAAAGGCGTTCGGGAATCTCGACCAAGCGCGCATAGTTCAGTTTATGGTTGCGATAATTGACGAGCCCGGCAACCCACCCATCGAGAGCGGCGAAAAGCGGAAACGCGCGATAGGCGCGTTCCCCATAGCTCCGGTCCCGCAGGTACACAAACAATGGATCGGCTTCATACGCAGCCCCTTTTGCCTGACGGTCCTCGCGCGCGAGCTCCAGCTTGCCGGCGGCTTTCTCGGCCATTGCGTTCGCGGTCTCAAGCTCAGCGGCGCGCCCGGCGTAAGTCTCGTCCTGCTCAAGCCGCGCATGGGTTGCCGCGGCGGCCTCGTCATGGGCTGCGATTGCAGCGAACAGCTTGCGTTCGGCCTCGCGCCGCGCCGTCTCGAGGCGGGTAATCTCCGCTTCCGTGGCAGCGCGCTTTGAGACCATCGAAGCGAGGTATCCGTCGTGCCTGGCGAGAAGGTCCTGCGCCTGCCGGTCCGTCTCGCCGAGTGCGCCGCCATTTCCTGCGCCATCCTTCAGATAGGCCAGCCTGTGGTCAGCCATAATCTCGAGCAGTTCGATCTGCCGGCGGTCAATATCCGTCAGGGCTCGCATGTCGCCAGACGCCGTCGCGCTGACGCGGGCGAGTTTTTCACGCGCAGCGGCGATTGCGGCGTCAATCTCATGCAGGCTTTCCCGTCCCGTGGTCATCTCACCACTCCAGAATGGCGCCGCCCGCCCCGTTTATCTCGTAGGCAGGCGCGAGGGCGCCGCGCGGTTTGCGCCCGACAACGGCGTTTTGAATAATCTGGTCGTCGGCTTTGTCAGCGGCCACGGCGTTAAACGCCGTCTCGGGCACGCGCACGCCCCACTGCGCGACGCGTCGCGTCGCCTGATCTTCCTCGCTGGAAATCTCAAGCGCATGCGGGCGGCCGCGCGCATCGACTGCCTCGACGATGAGATAGTAGTTACGAGCGGTCGGCGCGTCGTCAGGAATGCGAAATACGCCAGAATACTCGCCCGGCCGGGAGACAATGCGGATCGACAAATCGGCGGCGAGGTCTGCGCTGAGCGCCTCGAGGTCAGTCACGGCGGCGCGGGCGGCTTTAACGTCTTTCCGGGAAAGCGCGGCGAGGCCTTCGCGTCTTACCGCGTCAACGCGCAACCGCGCCTCGTCCGTTGCAGCCTCTCGCATCGCCTTTTCAAAGCTCGCTTCCAGCGCGGCTGGCAGAGATTGCGAGATTTCCACGGCAGTGCGCGCTTCGGCTCGTTGGCGCGGTGCGTCGTATCCAAATTCGTAAAGGGCCGTAACAAACGCGGCAAGCGCGAGCACGATCGCCAACGGCTTCATCCACCGGTCTCGCCCCACATAGACTTTCGCGATGGCGACCGCGATCCCGTCTGCCGGCGGTTCGTAGACGAAGCGTTTTTCCTCTAACGCCTTGACGCCGTCGAGCAGAATGCGGTCGGGCACTTCGATACCCTGCGCTGCATAGATATCGCGCAGGCGGCCAATCAGAGCCGTTTCGCGTTCTTCCGCGCCAAGCTCGCGTTCAGCAATGATCTCGCGATGGCGGATTGTGTCGACGACATCCATCGCCAGCATCACGTCGTCGAGTTTGTCCGGCGCTGCTGGCGAAGGTGGCGGCGGGGCTGCGGGCAAGGCCGTGCGGTCGGTTGTCAGCGCGTTCATTCCAGCGCGGTCACGTACGCTCAAGAGCTGCTGCTGCGCCGCTCTGGATCAGGGCCGTGAGGCGTCGCTTGCCGTCTTCTACTGAGAGGCGGATCTCCTCCGAGTTCTGCGTTGCGGCGGTCCGCATCTCGGCGATGATCTGCTGGCTGCGCTCCTGATAGGCGACGACAGAATCAACGAGCGATTTGACCGCTGCGGCCGATATGGTTGGTCCGTATCCGGCGCGCAC
>CAZSBU010000183.1:4641-5356 GCA_964605055.1 uncultured Caulobacterales bacterium
TGGACCTTGCCGCCGATATCGGAAAGAGTCTCAAGGCTTTCGTTGATGCCTTTTTTCATCGCCTCGATGGTCTGCGTCGACTCATGCAGGCCATGCATGCCCGTGAAAGTCGCCGTTAACGCCGTCAGCACGGTCTCGTTCGTGCCGAAGAATGATACGGCCTGCGCGTAGACGCGTTCTTTCGCGTTGGTCGTCTGCACCAGCCGCGCCATGATCACTTCGGAGGTATTGTAGCCGATGGTCAGGTTGTCGGAGAGATCCTTGGCGACCTGATAACGCTTTTCTTCCTGTTGAAGCGCCCTGAGCGCCTCGTCCCGATCAAGCTCGAGACCCGCGCGCTGGGCTGCGTCTTCGCCCGTGAAATTCGTGACCGCCGCCGTCGCCTCACCAAGCTTGGCTCTCGCGCTCTCGAGCACGCGTTCCGCTGTTTTCAGAACTTCGAGCGCCAGCACCTCGGATTGCTTCATCGCCCCTCGGAAATCGCGATAAGCTTCCAGAATGCGCGTTTCCCGTTCGACCTGATTGCGGGTCTCGGTCGCGACTTCAAGATAGAGCTTCCTGATTTTGTCGAAGCGCGTGGCGATGTCGCCTCGGGTCATCTTCATCCAGACGTTCTGGGCGCGTTCAATGGTTGAAATTTTGCCGTCGGCGTACTGGTCGACCAGCGCCCGTGCATCGTCCCTTATCGAGTCGAAGGCGGAGGTGATGCCCTCAT
>CAZSBU010000184.1:0-3587 GCA_964605055.1 uncultured Caulobacterales bacterium
CACATCAAAAGGAAGAACGCCATCATGGCGGTGACGAAATCGGCATAAGCGACCTTCCACGCGCCGCCATGCGCTCGCGCTTCCTCATCGGACGCAATGCGGCGAATGACGATCAAGGGAGCTTTTGCCAATGCCGCTTTCATACCGCGCCGAACCCAATGCAAACCAAACCCATCGCAACACGGCGCAGAATACTATCAGAGCGGGTTAAGAAACATTTATACAACCTGGAATATGCATCGCTATGAAGAAGTGGGGATTGTTCATGTCCGCATCAGCCAGCCTTAATGAAAGCCATCCCGGCGATCGCCGCGTGACGCTTCAGGGTACGGAGAGTGTGCTGCGTCGGCATATGCTGCTGGCGAATGGCCGGCGACGCCGGGCCGCTGGACGCGCTTCGGACGAGGCCGTACGGGGTGCAGTGAGCGTATCGCTTCGAGATTGGTTCGGATCGCACCTGCGGATTCGCGACCTTCGGGTTGAGCCTTTCGATCGCGCTGCGCCGCCGGTCGAGATTGGCGCTGCGCTTGTTTTTGGCGACGGCGCTAAGCCGGAAGCGTTCGCCTTGCTGTGTCCGCGATTGGTTCGGCGGGCAGCAAATGCTCGTTTGAGCGCCGTTGAAGGCGATGAAACAGACGCGTTGAACCGCCTTGATGCATGGCTCGCATTGCCGCTCGCGCAAGAGATATTCCGAAATCTTAACGCTGCGGCCGGGACTGCGGCCAGCCATACGACAGCGCCGGCACCGGGCGACGGCGCGGTCGCCGGCGGCTGGGATGACCCTCGTCTCGACGCGGCGGAAATATTTGTGCTGACGGTTGACGCAGTGGGCGGCCCGGTGAGCGACGCTGTTCCGATGCGTATGGCGATTGCCGCGCCAGCGATCATCGACCTTCTTGCAGTCCAACCGGGCCTTGGTCATCCCATTGAAGCCTTGCAGGTTCAAACAGGGTTTGACCATCAGATACTCAGCGAGACGCTTGGCGTATCCGCAGCGATCTGCGCGAACGGCGCGCGCCTTGGCGACGTCGCGCGCTTGCGGGTTGGGGAGACTGTACGTTTGCCCGGCGCCGAGTCCGGGTGCGTATGGCTTTATCCGGACTACGCGCCGGAGGCCGCAATCTCTTTTGGTGAGATTGGAGCGGCTAGAGGAAGGCTCGGTTTCCGCATCCGCGCAATCAGCGAGAGCGGCCATGCGCCGGATGCGTAGCTCCCAGCGGACTGAGGACAGGGCGAGCTCACAGCTATCCCGCCGGCGGAAGGCTAGCGGAATAGCGGCGTGCGGAAGGCGGTTGGCTTATCTCAGCGGGGAGCGATTCTGGCTGAGGAATGAAGGCGCTTCGTTTGCGGCCGACCGGGAAACCGGTATGTCTTCGGCAACCGGCGCCGGCGCAGGCCGCGCCATGGCGGAAGCTGCGAGCGTTGGGCGTGACTTGCGGAAATCGCTCGACGCCGATTCCGACAACGGATCATCGGAGTGGCGGCAATTGCCTTCGAAATGGGCGCCGCTTTCAACCGACAGCGAGCTGTGGAGTATATCTCCAACGATGTGCGCGGTTGCAGCAAGCGCGACCTGCTTGGCGCGGATGCTGCCCTCAACGCGGCCGCGGACGGTTACTGCGTCGCAAACGATCTCGCCTTTGACTGACGCTTTTTCCCCGACCATCAAGGCGAAAGCCTTGATGTCGCCTTCTAGCGCGCCGTCGAGCTGGACTTCGCCCGACGAATTGACGTTGCCCTTCAGGACCACGTCGGCGGAAATGATAGACGGTACGCTGGACGATTTCATTGCTCCGGACCTTCTGGAGGACGCCGCTGGCGCAGCGGTCGCATTCATGTCTGCGGCCATGGGTTTGGGCCGTTCTTCATTCGCGGTTTTAGGCTTAGCTTTCGAAAACATATCTGCCTGCCTCTATGAACCGCAGCGGATTTTTAGGTTGCCCACGGAAGATGACTTCGTAGTGAACATGCGGCCCGGTGCTGCGTCCGCTATTTCCAAGCTCGCCAATTTTCTGATGCAGTTTCACAACCTGACCCGTCGAAACCGTGTAGCGGTTAAGGTGGGCGTAGCGGGTGATGAACCCGTTGCCGTGATCGATTTCGACAATGCGACCATATCCGGCTCTGGTTCCTGCGAACTTAACAACGCCGTTGGCGGTGGCGGTGATCGGCGCTGCCCAGGCAGCAGCAAAATCGATGCCAAAATGGTTTGACATGCTACCGTTGATCGGATCAGGGCGCGTACCAAAGCCGCTGGTGAAACGGCGGCTGCCAGTTAGAGGCGAAGACAGCGGCACGGTAAGCACAACGTCGCGCAGCCTTTGCAATCGCTCGACTTGAATGCCAGTCCGGTTGGCGTGGCGGAAAAACGCGGTGGAGGCTTCGGAAACATTCGATATGTCAATGAATGGGCCGCCCTGCGCCAGCACCGTGTTGGCGATCTTCGGGGCGGGAAACACTGCCTCAAGCGGCACGCCCGTGCTCTTCAGAATGAGGGACAGTTCTTCGAACTGCCGCGCCGTGCGCTCCTCAAGCGAGGCCAGCAGCAAAGCTTGTTCAAGATAAAGCTCAGTCGAAGACGTCACCATCCGGCGCAACGCAGGCGTTGCGGGACTGTTGGCGGGAATGTTGGTCGTGCGAACAGCAACTTCCTGCAAAATCTGGTTTTGCAGGAGCGAGACCCGAGACTGGCGCGGCGACGGTTCGGCCGGCGCGACGTCGATCATCACGCGATTGGCGTTTGTCGGCTTCTGGCCGTTCGGCGGGCCAGCGGTGGCGAGATCGCGCGCTAATGATTCGAGGTCAACGTCGACGGAGCTTTTACGCTCAACCATGCTGCGGAGCGTCTGATGACGGCCCGAAATCTCAGACATCGTCGAGTCGAATTCCCGCTGCATCACTACATTAAGGGAACTAACGTCGTCATAAGCGCGTTGTGCCTGGTTGAGACGTTTGGCGAACGTCGTTTCCATCAGGCGCGCATCGCGCTCTTTGGCGACGATGATCTGTTCATTGAACACGACGTTGACCGAAGCGTAAGCGACCCAGAGGAGGGCTGCGCCGATGACGGTCGCCAACGCAATCTGCGTTTCGGTCGTCATTGAAATGAAATGTACGACGCCGTCGCTGCGATGGTAGATCTGCCGCTCTTTGAAGATGCGGCTAATGATACGCTTTGTCCGGCCGGATTTACGGCTCATTCAACACTGCCCCTGGCTGACGCTGCCCAGCGTTCTATCCGCCACCCCTTAAAATATAGCAGCCTATCTGGGGATATTTCGCAACCGCTATGTGATGAAATAACCATACTTTTTTAACCGTTTCGCGAAGGACTGCCGCTTATTTCGTATGCAGGTCGATCTGCAAAGTCGGCGCCTCAGCATAAAAACTGAGCGGGAGCCCCGCGGCCGACCGGGCAGGAATATTGAAGGGCGGCTTCAGCTTGCCAGCGAAATGGCGTTCGACTTCGCGCCGGAACGTAATTTCGGGATCGATACCGCGCACGGGGTGCTGGTCGGGGATTCGAGCAATGACGTGCACGCCGCGCGCGCGGCCGGCATGCCTGTCATTTGCGTGACTTATGGCTA
>CAZSBU010000184.1:3597-4992 GCA_964605055.1 uncultured Caulobacterales bacterium
CGCCTGTCGCAAACCGCGTTGAACCATCGAGCGCCCGTTGCAACGTGGCCTATTTCGTCCGAGTAGATCACCTCGAGCGCCGCCGCCGCTCTTGTCTCTCCGCACGCCTTGAGCCGGGTGATGAGGTCCGGCGTTACGTCGAGCCCGCGCGCTTCGAGCACCAGCGGGGCAATTGCTAGGCGCGACGCAACGCTGCGGGCGGTTTGCTCAGCCGATCGCCACAGTCCGTCATGGGCGGGCAGGTCGCCATAACGCACGCCCTTACGCTCCAGCAGATCAGCCAGCAATCCGAAGTGATGCGCCTCCTCGCCTGCAACGGCGCACCAGTCGGCGACGAAAAGCGCGCTATCGAGGCCTAAATCGCCAATCTCACTCCGAAAACGAAACGCCATGTCTATCGCTAGGTCGACGGCGTTTAGTTCGATATGGGCGAGCGCATGCAGTAACGCAGTGCGGCCTGCGTCCGTACTAAGCCTACGGCGCGGCGTCTGCCCCGGGGCTGCAAGGCGGAGATTTTTCGGCCTTCCGGGGCTGCTAGGCAAGTTGGGAGCCGCATCTGAAAAGAGGCGCCCGCCGCAGTCTGCGATTTCAAGCGCAAGGCGCTGTGCGAGCGCACATTTAACGGCGGCATCTTCCGCCTCTATTGCCGCAATGGCGAGGTCGAGAGGCGATGGCGTTATTTGTTCTGGTTGGTCAGCCAAGTGCTTTGACCGCAGCCAATACTTCCTCAACGTGACCAGGTACTTTTACTTTTGACCAGACGCGGCGCACGACGCCTTTGTCGTCGATAAGAAATGTCGAGCGCTCGATGCCCATGTATTTCTTGCCGTACATGCTTTTCTCGACCCACACGCCGTATTTCTCGAGCATCGCACCCTCTTCGTCAGATGCGAGCGTTACGCCGAGAGAATGCTTTTTCTTGAACTTGTCGTGCTGTGCAGGACTGTCCTTCGAGACGCCAATGACGACGGCTCCTGCGGTTTCAAAGTCATCGATCGCCGCTGTGAACTCCACCGCTTGGCGGGTGCATCCGCTGGTGTCGTCTTTAGGGTAAAAATATAGGACGACCATGCGGCCCGCGAAATCTTTCAAGGCGACTTTGCCCCCGCCGTCCCGCGGCAGGTTGAACGCCGGCGCTTTTGCGCCCTCGGAAATTGCTTTCGCCATGCTGCCCTTCACAAATAAACCGATACGAATATTCGATTGCATCCTAGGGGCGACGCGACGAAACGGAAGGCGATCGATTGGCGCATGGTTGCTGGTTGAATAGATTGCCTAGGCCGCGAGATGCCATAGGTTGAAAACAAGTGACTTTGTAACTACCGCTCGTGGACGCATTACCTTTCTTCCAAACGATTATGGCGAAGGGGCGAACACTGAACGGACAGTTGATAA
>CAZSBU010000184.1:5002-5324 GCA_964605055.1 uncultured Caulobacterales bacterium
TAATTAGGCATCAAGAGTGGCGTAGATGAGGGGGAAACTGCAAGGCGTCGCCTTGATCGTTCTGCGGGTGGCCGCCGCCGCGTTCGCGGTTGCCATCGCGGCAATCGCCTTTTTGTTCTGGCGCGTAAACCAAGGCCCCTTATCGCTTGCCTGGGCAATTCCGGTCGTGACGTCGGCGCTCGATTCGAGGTTTGGAGAAGGGGCGGTCGAGGATATTTCCTCAATGACGCTGTCAAAGGGTCAAAGGGGCGACGGATATCGCCTTGAAATCAAAGACCTGCTGTACGCGAACGGGGATATAACGGCGTCGCTGCCTGTATTG
>CAZSBU010000185.1:0-3040 GCA_964605055.1 uncultured Caulobacterales bacterium
GCCGAGTGGCTTGAATGGCGCGAGCATGATCGCGCCGACATTGATCTGGCCCATAGACGAAATGTCGATATCGACAGGTTCGCTGGCCCAGGCTGGCTGGCCGCCGGCGAACACCGCCCCTTGCAGCCGCAGCCGCGTGGCGTCGCCGAAAGCGTCAGCCGGAGCCGAGAGTGTGAATGGGATTGGAACCTGCTTCCCGGCGAGTTCAATTCGTTGCTCGGCGACGACAACTTCAGCGTCTCCGGCATCCGTACGCCGAAGTTCGACGGCGGCGATGCTGTCATCGGGGAGCGCGATGCGGGCGCGGTAGGTAAGCTCGCCGGAGATCACGACCGCAGCGGCATCATTCGTCTCGGCGTTCGTAGATTCGGTCCCGGATCTTTCGCCGCCGCAGCCCGCCACCAGAGCCGCCACAGCAACTGTCAATACAGACCGGGTCATCAGATTGTTCCCTTGCTGGTTGAACCGCCAGGCGACTCTCGGACTTTAGCCGACTGCGCACCGACTTTATCGAAAGCAAACGCGACATTTCTGTGAAGAATTCGCCTATTTATGCGATCCGCGAAAATAATATGCACGGGGGCCTCGCCGCGCAAATCGAACACCCATAGCCTTTCGACGTTAGCGTTTCTCCGCAGCCTCCAACTCAAGGCGGTTTGATGGCGACGCCCCGATCGGCGGATCATTCGGTTCAAGCTGACTTTGATAGGCGAGCGACGCTTGCCAATCATCGTCAGTCCAAGGCGACCCTAACGTCTCGCGTCGCCCCGTCACCGCGCGGCCTTGCATTTCACTTTACTCATTGCCCGCTCCACCCACCGCCAGCGCATCCGCGTCTGGCGGTTTTTTCGTGCCGCATCGCCGCCCAAGCACCCCTCAAAAGGCGGCTTTAGTTCAGCAAAGGAGACCTCACCATGGCTAAACGCTCCGCTCAAATGAACAGACGCCGCCCGATCCGGAATGGCGGAGCCTTCCACGCTGAGGCGCCCGAACGCGCGCCCGATAACGTCAGACGCCTTTTCGATGAGCCGGCATGGACCCCGCTGCCGCAGGATGAGGAACGGGACCAGAAATACCGCCGCAACATCCGGGCGCAGAACCCGGCGCAGCAAGCGCTTCTTGACGCCCTCGACGCCTCGCCGCTCGTCTTCGCTACAGGCGCTGCGGGCACGGGCAAGACCTATCTCGCCGTCGCCAAGGGCGTCGAGGCGCTCCAACAAGGCCGCGTGCGGCGGATCATCCTCTCGCGACCGGCGGTCGAGGCCGGCGAAAGCCTCGGGTTTCTTCCCGGCGATATGGAGGAAAAGCTCTCGCCGTACCTGCGGCCGCTCTATGACGCGCTGTGCGACCGGCTGTCGACGAAGCGGTTGAAGGCGCTGACCGCCGAGGGCGTCATCGAGATCGCGCCTATCGCCTACATGCGTGGGCGCACCTTGAACAATTCCTATGTGGTGATCGACGAGGCGCAGAACTGCACGTATGTGCAGCTGAAAATGCTTCTGACGCGCCTTGGCTGGAATTCCTCGATGGTCGTCACCGGGGACCCCGCCCAGACCGACCTTCTGCCCGGGATGTCAGGCCTGGAAGAAGTGGTCAAACGGCTGGAGCCGCTCGACAGCGTCGGCGTCGTACGGTTCTCGCGGGGCGATGTCGTTCGCCACCCCCTTGTCGCCGAGATGATCGACGCGCTCTAACCACGCAGCCCAGCCTGCATCTGGTGTTGCCGCTTGGGGCGGAGGCGCCCTAAAACCGAACCGAAGGCGCTCATCGCGCCTTCGGAAAAGGGTTCTTGGCGTTGGTATGACGAATTACGGTTTTGGCGGCGACGAGATCAAAAGCGAGTCGAGCTGGCGTTATCCGCTCCTGATATTCCTCGCCACGCTGATCCTCTGCGCGATTTTTCTCTATTATTATGTCGGCCCGAGTGTAGATGAACTCGGAGGCAACGTGCCGAGTCCTGCTGTCAGCGAGGAGCCGATTGGCCTCGCGGTCGGCGGGCAGAGCTTTACCATCCCCGCGAACTTCACCGTTTTCCCGCGCGACCGGCGCGGCGGCGACCGCGAGGATGTCGCGCTCTACGCCCTATGGCCGACGCTTTCAGGCTACGCGCCGCAGCGCCGGGAGGACTTCGTCGAGAACGCAGCAGACACCCGGCGTATCGACATCTCGATCGAAAACCGCCGGTCGGCGTTCACTGAGCAACAGCGTATCGAGTCGCTTTACATGCCGCAGACGCTGGACCGTCGCGGCGTCCGAACCCCCTACCAGCTGATCCGCTACGAATTCCGCGAGCAGCGCTCTAATGTTCCTTCTAGCGGCTACGCGGGCACGGAACTGTTTATTGGCGAGACGGAAGACGCCGGCGTGATCGCGCTCTTCTGCTTCAAGGAAACGCCCGACAATCTCGCGCCGGAATGCTGGCGGGAATACGAATTCTCGCCGACCGTTACGGTCGTTTACCGCTTCAAGCGCCCTTATTTGCCGGAATGGCGAAAAGTGGACACGGCGATACGCGGGCTGATCGACGACTTCGCCGGATCGTGATCCTCAGGCGGTCTTCAATTTTTCGCTCACCAACGGTGCGTAACGGCCCCGATTACCGTCATGACAGCCGGCGCTATGACGAGCGCGGCGACGCTGAAAACAACAAAGACGGCGCACGCGGCATAGGCGTTCGGCCAGGCCCCTGAGATTGCGACAGCCAGCAAGGCTGACGCTCCGATCGCGGTTGCGGCAAGATGGGCAGGGCCCCCACGCGCGAGTGCGAATTGCGCGGCTACTGTTGGCTTGCGGCGCGGCTGACACTGCGCGCGCCAGGTCGCACCCATCTGGCAGATCGTCACCGATGCGAGGCCCGCGCCCACCAGAAGGGCGTCGATCGGCAAGGCCGTTCCGCCCGCCGCCAATAACGCCGCCAAAGGCGCAAGCAGCAATCCCAGCGTCAATGCTACAAAAAAGGCCGTACGAAGAGAGAAAAAACTGACCGCCGCGCCGACAACCGCTGCGCCTGCCATTCCCCACAGCGACATCGCGCTCGCGC
>CAZSBU010000185.1:3050-5312 GCA_964605055.1 uncultured Caulobacterales bacterium
CCGTGGTGAAGGTGCTCGCTCGGTTCGGCAAGTCGACATCGCGCGAGCTGCCGCGCTTTCGAAACAGGCGACCACGCCGATGATCGCGCCGATGGCGACGACCGCCAGCGCGGTGCTGACCGGCAAGGCGCTGCGCAGGGGCGTGAGCGCGCGCGCCCACGCCTCGCGCCGGCGATTTTCGAATACCGCGACGTTTTCATCCATCCTTCGAAGGCCGCACGCCCCGGCCCCGATGATCCCAGCGAACAGCGCCGCCCCTCCTACGATTACCGCCGCAATAAGCGCTGAAGGCGCGTCATAGGCGCCCGCGTCGCTCGAGCCGATGAACAACACGATCGCGCCAGAAACGACTGCGGTAAACAAGGCCGAAGCCGCCGCGTCGTCCGCAGCGATAGACGTCGCCTCGACAGGCGTCGCGCCTGCGGCGAACTCGCGCGCAAACCTCGCGGCGACGCCAATTGCGATGATCGCCGCCGAGCCGCACGCCGCGCCGATGATCGGCCCCCGGAAATGCCCTGCGCCCGATCCTCTGTCCGAAATTATTCCTGATGCGGACGCTCCGAGTGCGTCAAGCGCTGCTAGGCCGCCCGCTACGCCGAGCATGACGGCGGCGAGACCCGCGATCGCCAATTGTAATTCATTGCGCCAGACGCCAGCGCCGACCGCCAGCGACGCCGCAACCACCGCCCCGATCGCTAATCCTGCATCGAGCGCAATGGGGCCGAACAATTCTTGTCCGCCCAACCGCGACATAGCGTAGCTTGCGCCCATGAAGGCAAGCGCGCCCAGGCCTGCGTAAACGACGCGGATCGTCAAACGCCTTGGCGCTGCGCCGCCAAGCGCGGCCGGAGCCAGCGTCGTGCAGATAAAAGCGACGATCAAGCCGGTAAGCAGGTCAAGCGACGAGCCGCCCGCAGCCGCCGCCCGATCCGCGCCAAACGCAGAGAGAGCCGCCACTCCGGCGCCGATCAAAACCGTTGAGAGTATAGGACGGGCGCCGGCCGCCGCGCCGACAAATCCGATGCGATCCGTCGACAAGGAACGCTCCTCCGAAGGCCTCTAAAGCTTCCTAACGCGTCCGGCCCGGCAGATCCTCTTCCAGAATCGCCATGTTGAATTGATAGCAGAGATCGCCGTCTTCATCGTCGCGGAAAAGCACGCCCAAAAATTCGTCGCCAAAATAGACCTCAGCCGAATCTTCCTTGTTCGACCTTTTTCGGACGCTGAGATTGCCAAGTCCGAATTTCGAACGGAGGTAGTCCTGAAGCCGGGCGATTTCGAAGGCGTCCATGGTGCGCGCGCTCCTTTTGTGGGCAAGCTGTGGGCGGGGGTTTCTGTCATAGCCCTATCCGCCCTGAACGCAAACGCGCCTTCACTTTTGGACCCGTTTCCGCCAATAGAACGGCGTTCGACACCATGTCCCGCGCGCAACCACTGGAGAACGATCAATGCGTTATATTTCTCAAGCGTGCTTGCTGGCCGGGCTTTTTGCGCTCGCCGGATGCGGCGGCCAAGGCGCAGACGCTGGAGCGGCGCAAAGCGTCGCAGTTGCCTGCGCGGCGGCGCCGGGCGGGTCAGTTTCCGTATCGGACGCATGGATTCGCGAGACGTCAGCGCCGGGAGCGACGACGGCGGCCTATATGACGATCTGCAATGGCGGGGAGACGCCGGTCGAACTTGTCGGCGTGTCGACGGCGATCGCCAGTTCAGCCGAACTGCATGAAACGCTGACAAATGACGAAGGCGTTGCCTCGATGCGGCCGGTTCAATCGATTCGGCTTGCGCCTGGCGAAGCCGCCGAGCTTAAACCCGGCGGCGCACACCTCATGATCTTCGGAATTGCCAATCCGCTCGCCGCTGGCGAGCAAGCGTCTCTTACGCTCAGCTTTGCGGCTGGCCCGGACATTGAAATCGTGGCCAAGGCGACTTCGCTCGCGGATTCCGCGCACGACGCTCACAATCATCACTGAGATCGCGAATTAAGACACGATCCACTGACAGGCTCTGAATGAAACTGACAAAACCATAGTCAGAAAACTACGGCGGCGTGGGTGAAGGCGGGGCTGCCCCCGTTCACGAGGCGCACCGACAGCGGCCCCGCCGAGAGATAGTCCGTGCGCCGGTTGTCGCTCGCCTCGTCGCGGAAGGCGACCGAACCGCCGACACGCGAAGCGCCGGATACGCCTAATCCGTCACGCGCAGACGAGAAGGTGCATTTCGCTGCGCTCTATGCACCCTTGTCTCTTGTCGTTGAGGTATAAC
>CAZSBU010000186.1:0-1933 GCA_964605055.1 uncultured Caulobacterales bacterium
GTGGTCGCGGAACCAGGCGACGAAGTCGGCGATCCCGGCTTCAAGATCAACGCGCGGCGCATAGCCGTAATCGGCGGCAATCGCACTGATGTCCGCCCAAGTCGCTGCTACATCTCCGGGTTGGGGAGGGCCAAGCAAGCGCGTTGCTTTCTTGCCAGTCGCCGCCTCGATGAGGTCAACGAGCAGGGTTAGCGATCGGGGCTTGTTATCGCCGATATTGTAAATCCGGTGGGGCGTTCCGCCATCGAAACGGGGTGAGCGAACGATTGTCGCCACCACGCCGGAAATGATGTCATCGATATGGGTGAAGTCCCGTTCGACATTGCCGTTGTTGAAAAGTTCGATAGGCCGGCTGCTGAGAATAGCGTCGGTGAATAGCCAATACGCCATGTCGGGTCGGCCATACCTTCCGTAGACGGTAAAAAACCGTAAACCGATCTGCTCAATTCCGTACAGGCGAGCATAAGATTCGCTGATGAGTTCAGATGCCCTTTTCGTCGCTGCATAGAGCGACACGGGATGGTCGACCGGGTCGGTTTCCGCGAAGGGGCGCTTGTCGTTGGCGCCATAAACCGAACTCGACGAGGCGTAGACAACACGCGGTCGGCGCTTCATCCCGCGCACCAGTTCAAGAACCGAGAGATGCCCCACCACATTGGCGTCCACATAGGAAAACGGACGCTCAATTGAATAGCGAACGCCCGCCTGCGCCGCGAGGTGCGCAACGATCTCGACAGCGTCGAGCCCGGGCAAGGCCCGCAGTGCCTCCGGCTGCGCAATGTCGACCTGATGAAAGGCGAACGCATCATGGCGTTCAAGGCGCGCCAGGCGGGCCTGTTTCAGAGCCGGGTCGTAATAGGAATTGAGATTGTCAACGCCGATAACGTCGACACCCTTGGCGATGAGCGCTTCGCAAAGATGATACCCAATGAACCCGGCGGCGCCGGTAACAAGCGCAACCTTCGGAGCGGATTCCTCGAATATCCTGCTTTGCAACCTTCCGCCCTCCGAAGCTGGCGCGCGCTTGGCCTGGCGCGCCGCTCCCGAAAATGTCTTCGGGCGATGTCACGAAACACGGCTCTCCGTCAACTTAAGGCCGTGATGGGAAGGGTGGTCAGGTGAGCGCCGCCCAGGCTCCGTAAGCGACCATCCAAGCCGCACCATAGGCTGCAGTCGCAAAAGCCCGACCGCGTTTTGGCGCCGCGTCGCGGTTGGCTCGATAGGCAGGGCCGCCGAGCCAACGCAGGCCAATAAGCGCGCTGAACAATCCGACAAAGCTTGTCGCGACGAAAATCAGGTCGACCGTGATAGAAAGAATGGTTGCCTCTGCTTCGAACAACCCAAACATCGGCAGGAATGAAATGAGCGGCCAGAAGGCCAACACCGGCAGGGCGAAAGCCCACTGAAGTGTGCTGTAAATGTCGCGTCTGAGATCACTCGTCATCATTGCACCTTGCAAACCGGATTTAAACGATGCTTGACAATACGCGGCGCATGATCCGCTGGTTCTGATGACGACCTGCGGCGCATTGGCTCCCGCGGGGCGTTTTCAAACGGTCGCAATTGTGGGGTAAGCGGGGTTCATGAAACTTCTTGGCGTCGCATCAGGGTTGGCGGGTTTGCTGGCGGTCGCGCTCGGCGCATTCGTCGCGCATGCGCTTGAGGGAAGGCTGACCCTCGGTCAGGACAAGCTGTGGCAGACGGCAACGCTCTACGCGCTGGTCCACGCCGTCGCCGCGATGGCGGCGTCGGGCGGCGCAGGTCTCAGACCAGCTGCTGCGGCCTTTTTTCTGGTCGGATCAGCCATTTTCTCCGGATCGCTCTACGCTCTGGCGCTTGGCGGCCCGAGCTGGCTCGGCGCGGCGACGCCGGTTGGCGGCGGGTCGTTTCTGGTTGGCTGGGCCCTTATTGCGATTGACGGCCTACGCAGGCA
>CAZSBU010000186.1:1943-5301 GCA_964605055.1 uncultured Caulobacterales bacterium
GCAGGCAATAAGCAGGCAATAAGTCGCGCGCGCAAAGACGGCGGATGGTGGCGCACCGTCGACATTAGCGATCAGGACCTCAATGCCCATGATCCACCCCTATGTCATGTGTGGCGGCAGCGGCACTCGCCTTTGGCCGCTTTCTCGGCGGACGAAGCCAAAGCAATTCCTGCCGCTCGTCACCGACCTGACCATGTTCCAGGAAACCGTGCGCCGCGTGACGGGCGACGGGTTCGCTGCGCCGGTGATCATCGCAGGCGAAGACCATCGCGATCTCGTCACCGCCCAGCTCGCCGCAATTAGGGTCGAGGCGGCTGCGATCATCCTCGAGCCTATGGGACGCAACACCGCTGCCGCCGCAGCCATCGCAGCCTGCGATCTGGCGTCGCGCGATCCACAAGGATTGGCGCTGTTATTGCCCGCCGACCACCATGTTGAAGATCCCCAGCAGTTTCGCGCGCGGATCATAGAGGGAGCAGGGGCGGCGGGCGAGGGCCGCATCGTCACCTTCGGCATACCGCCGGTTAGTCCCCATACGGGCTACGGCTATATCGAGCGAAGCGATGAGCGGATCGGCCCGGCGCACGCCATCGCCGCCTTTCGCGAGAAACCAGACGCCGCGACCGCCGCCGCTTACCTGGCGGCGGGCTCCTATTACTGGAACGCGGGCATCTTTCTGTTTTCGGCTCGCGCCATGCAGTCCGAGCTTGGACGGTTCGCCCCTGATATCCTTGCTTGCGCAAGCGAAGCGCTGTCGGCGGCGCGCCACGATGGCGGCGTGTATGTGCTCGACGCAGCGATATTCGAAACGTGTCGCGCCATATCGGTCGATTACGCGGTGATGGAGAAAACCGATCGCGCAGCGGTGCTCGGCCCGCTCGATGCGGGCTGGAGCGATATCGGCGGCTGGGCGGCGGTCGCCGACTTGCGCGACTCCGGCGGCGATCTTATCGATTGCCGCAACGTGTTCGTATCGACGGACGGACCGCGAGTCGCCGCCATTGGGGTCGAGGGGCTCGTTATCATCGCGACGCGCGACGCCGTGCTCGTCTGCGCGCGCGAGCGAACCGAGGACGTAAAACGGATTGTTGAAGCCCTGAAGGCCGAAGGCGCTGCGGCGCTTTTATAGATCGCAGGCGCTCACTTGCCGACGGACTCATCACACGATTTATCCGCAGGCAGCGAGCAGGCGCCGTTCGTCACGGTGCTGATCGTGAATTATAATTCCGGTGCGAGGCTCAGCGCCTGCCTCGACTGCCTGGCAGCGCAAACCTATCGAAATTTCGAAACCATTGTTGTCGATAACGCTTCCGCCGATGGATCGGAAACGGCAGCAGAAGAGCGGGGCGCTGGCGTGACATTGATCGCCGCCGGCGCCAATCTTGGCTTCGCGGCAGGCAATAATCTCGGCGCGCGGAACGCGAAGGGCGAATGGATCGCGTTCCTCAATCCGGACGCCTTCGCCGATCCGGATTGGCTGGCGGAGTTCGTTGCGGCATCGCGGCGCTATCCGTGGGCGGACGCTTTCGGCTCGACGCAGATCGACGCAGCTGACCCTCAGCGCATTGACGGCGCAGGCGACGTCTACCACGTATTCGGTATCGCCTACCGCGGCCATTTTGGCTGGCCGCTTTCGCAGCTCCCGGCGGATGGCGAGTGTTTTGCGCCCTGCGCGGCGGCGGCCTTCTACCGCCGCGAAATATTCGAGCGACTCGGCGGCTTCGATGAGCGTTTCTTCTGCTATAGCGAGGACGTTGATCTGGGCTTCCGGCTTCGTCTTGCGGGCGGCAGGGCGGTTCAACTTTCCACAGCGCGCGTGCGCCACGAAGGCTCAGGCGTCACCGGCCGCTATAGCGATTTCACCGTCTATCACGGCAACCGAAACCGCATCTGGACGTGGTGGAAAAACATGCCGGGGCTATTTCTCTGGCCGCTGCTGCCGGCGCAGCTTTTTGTCAGCTTTTACCTGATGCTTCGTTCGTATACGGTCGGAATCGGTCCCGCCTATAGCCGCGCCATGCGCGACGGTTATGGCGGTCTTCGTCAGTTTTCCGCCGACAGACGTCGCCTGCAGGCCGAAAGGCGGGTTCGATTGATCGACCTTGCGCGCGCGTTGACCTGGTCGCCTCTGAAGGTCTCGCGCAGGCAGGCTGATCTGAAGCCGATCGACCGCAGCAATCGTCAGGCTTGATTTGCCGCGACCCGCATGAGTTCGGCGAACGCCAGGACGATATGATAACCGGTGCTCGCCGGAATATCTTGCGCAATCGACGCCCCGGAGGCGTCGTAGTGATCGATCCACCCGCCCAGCGGAGCGGGCTGGAGATAGTCCCGGAACAGACTAGTCGCGGTCATAGTTGCGCGCGCGGCCGCGTCCGGATCGCCCGCCTCGCACCGTGCGAGATGGGCCTTCAAGGCTTCGGTCTGCGGCCAGGCGCGTCGGCTTGCGTCGATCAATCGCCCGCCGAGGCGCGTCGCGGTTTGCGGCGCAAGGCCCGCAGCGTCGAGGAACGGCAGCGTCGCCGCGTAAAGTCGGGGCGCGATTGCAGGATCTGACGCGTCTGCCGCACGCGCATAGGCGCTCAATAGCCACGTCCACTCGAATTGGTGGCCAGGCTCAATAACGTCGCCTTCTGCGCCCGGCGCCGGGTCGAGATTGGACGTGAAATATTCCGTCAGCGTCTGAGTCCGTTCGTCGAAAAATTTTTGTTTGAAGAGCGAAAGGATAGCCCGCGCCCGCTCAAGATAACCGCGATCCGGCGCCGCGCCATGGAGCGCTATCAGCGCCTCGAACAGGTGCATATGCGGGTTTTGCCGCCGCGGCAGACGATCGGGCAGGCTCTCTCGGAATCCTCCCGAGGGGTGGGCAAGCAGCCGGTCGATAGCGGCAATAGTTTTGTCCGCCTCGCGCAGAAGTTCGGGGGCTGCAAGCGCCTTTGACGCATAGGCGAGCGCCATCAAACTAAAAGCGTTGTCGTAGAGGTCCGGCTGATCATCGTGAAGCCCAGCGCCGGGGATGATCAGTCGCCCGAATAACAGGTCTGGGCGTCTGCAGGCGCCCAACATGGTCTCAACGCCCCGTTGGGTGAGCGAACGGGCCCGCGTCGGCTCCCAGCCGAGAAGCGCCGCCTCTGCATACACATAGGTCTGGCGCGCCTGCACGCGGACCCGCGAGGTCGCATCGACAATCGGCGCGCCTGCAAGGTCCAGTCGCTCATAAAATCCGCCGCGCGGATCGACCCCGCGATCGGCCCAGAACGGAAAACAGGCATCGAACAGCCAATCGCGGGCGCGCCGCGAAATCGGACCGAGTGGCTGACCAGCAATTTCCGCCATCGCGGCCTCGCGCAATATGGGG
>CAZSBU010000187.1:0-2737 GCA_964605055.1 uncultured Caulobacterales bacterium
TGGGCGATCCTGTGGTGCTTCACGACGACGATCCGCGCGGCAGCATGACGATCTGTGTGTGGGCTGTCAGCGCCATGGTGGCGGCGTTTCTCGCGGCGCGCGAAGGGTCGGACGACCCGGCGAGCGCCGCCTCTCGCGAACGGGCGGCCAACGAGCCGAGCTGGTTGCGATCATTCATCGATGGTCCCGAAGCTCCCAATGGCTGGCGGGCCCGCTTTGAGGGCGTTGCGCCGTCGCCTTCCATGCTGATGGCGTTTGCCGCCGCGCCGGTCGCCTTTCTCGGCGTGGCGCTCTTCGCAGCGGTCGTTCTTGATCCGGTGCCGGCGGCTCCGTCAGGGCAGGGCCCGGTTGCAACGACGGCCGCGGTCGCCAACGCCTATCCGCGCCAGCGCTTGGCCATCGAGGAAAAGGCCGCGGATCGGCAATCTGTTTCCTCACGCACCGCGGCGCTCGCCGCAGATCGTGCGTCGCTTTCCGGATCCCCGGAGGCGATCGTCCTGCCCGAGGGCGCCCGAATGGGCGCGATCGCCCTCGACGGCGATCGCCTTGCCGTTCATGTTGAAGGTCCCGATGGGGCGTTTGTGATGGTCTACGACGCGACCGAAGGCCGCGTTGTTGCCGAAATTCCCATCGTCGACGCGCCAAGAAAGGGTGGCGCCCGCAACAACCCTTGATGATGCGCGTTCCGGATCAGGTCGCCTGAGCCGTCGGCTTGAACGTCAGCGCAACGCCATTGTTGCAATACCGCAGACCGGTCGGCGACGGACCATCGTCGAATACGTGGCCCTGATGGCCGCCGCAGCGCGCACAATGATATTCCGTACGCGGAAGAATTAACTTGAAGTCGCGTTTCTCTCCGACGCGTCCCGGTATGGCGTCGAAGAACGAAGGCCAGCCGGTGCCGCTGTCGAATTTTGTCGACGATTCAAAGAGGTCAAATCCGCATCCCGCGCAGGCATAAACGCCCTCGCGCTTTTCGTCGTTCAGCGGGCTCGACCACGGGCGCTCGGTCGCTTCACGTCGAAGTACGGCGAACGCCTCAGGGCTGAGTCTCGATTTCCATTCCGATTCGGAGAGCTGCCATTTGTCGTAATCAGGTATTGATTTTGGATCCGGGGTTTTCATGTCGGCCACCCTTTCGACGATTGCCTGTTCTTCCTGTTCGGCCCTGACGCAGCCGGTAAACCCTAGTAATGCGCCTGCGCTTATCAGCACCCTCCGGCGATCAAGCATGGCCCCGCCCTCCCTTTTGCTCATTGGCTTGTTCCGTTCACGTAAATTTGACATGGGCGTCTGACGTCTCGATCTCAACTAACAAGTGCGAGAGCGAGCAATAAAGGCAGTGCAAGGAGTAGCCCCGCCTCGCGATTTGATCGAAACAGGGCAAGGCATTGGGCCGGGCTAGCGATATCAAGCGTCCTCACCTGCCATGCGAAATGGGTCGCTGGTAAGGCGAGGGCGGCGAGGGCCAGCCATGCGGCTCCATTCAGAAATAGACCAAGGCCAAATAGCGCGATCGTCAGCGCATAGAACAACGCCACCATCAGACGTGTACGTGCTCCGAACAGCCGCGCGGTCGATTTCACCCCGATCAGGGCGTCATCGTCCCGATCTTGATGCGCGTAAATCGTATCATACCCGAGCGTCCAGAATATGCCCGCCAGATAGATCAGCAAAGCCGCAGGCGTCAGCTCGCTTGCGACCGCGGCGTAGCCGACAAGCACGCCCCAATTAAACGTCAGTCCCAGAAAAGCCTGTGGCCACCAGGTAATGCGCTTGGCGAACGGATAGGCGGCGACAAGAGCGAGCGAGGCCATGCCGACCGCGATGGCGGCGGCGTTCAACTGGACGAGCACCGCGAGGCCGATGAGGCAAAGCGCGACAAGAAACGTCCACGCCGCTTGCACGCTGATCTGTCCGGAAGGGAGCGGGCGACCAGCCGTGCGTGCGACTTTCGCATCGATGTCGCGGTCGACGAGATCGTTATAGGCGCAGCCCGCTCCGCGCATCACGAAAGCGCCGAGAGCGAAGAGCGCCGCCAGTTGAACCGCCCGCGCCGGGGAAATCCCCGCATCAGAGGTGGCGGCGAGGCCAAGAGTGAGCCCCCACCAGCAAGGGATTAGCAGGAGCCATGTTCCGATCGGGCGGTCGGCCCGCATTAGCCTGAAATAAGGTCGTGCGACCATTGGGGCATAGCGCTCGACCCAATTGTCTGCGGGCGCGTCTGCGGGAAGAGCTTTGTTGATCGCATTGGTCATGGCTTCTCTTTAGAGCCGAACGGGGTGGCTGCAAATCGGCGACGGCGCGGCTAATGGTACGCGTCATGATCCCAAGACTTTACATTGACGCCCCGCTGACGCCGGGGGCCGACGTCGCGCTAACCCCAGAGACGGCGCATTATCTCCTGTCCGTCTTGCGACGCGAGACTGGAGCGCCAGTGCGCGTCTTCAACGCCGCTCACGGCGAGTTCGACGCGACGATCACTCAGGCGGGCAAGCGCGTTGTCGTGCTGCATGTAGGAAGCTGCATCAAGTCGCCGGCTGCCGAGCCTGATCTCTGGCTCGTCTTCGCGGTCATCAAACGGGCCGTTGTCGAAACGATCGTACAGAAAGCGACGGAGTTGGGCGCAGCGAAATTGCTGCCGGTGCTCACCGCGCGCACAAACGCAGACCGGCTGCGGCTTGATCGGCTCGCGGCGATTGCCGGGGCGCACCAGCAATAATTGCACATTGCCTAT
>CAZSBU010000187.1:2747-5250 GCA_964605055.1 uncultured Caulobacterales bacterium
CGGCGATTGCCCGCGAGGCGGCTGAGCAATGCGGTCGGCTTTCGATTCCGGCGATAGAACCCTTACAAAAACTCGACGCTTTGCTGGCGAAGTGGGACGTAGAGCGTCGATGCTATTTCTGTGATGAAACGGGCGAGCTGCTTGCTGCGGACGGCATGCGCGAGCCTCAGCCGGAGCAACAAATATGGGGTGGTGCTGAAGGCCGCGCCCGACCACTGGCGGCGGCGCTTGCCGACGCGACAGAAAGCGCCGGGTCAGGTAGGGCTGCTGCCTTCTTGATTGGGCCAGAAGGCGGCTTTACGCCGACTGAGATCGCCCGCCTGCACGGCGAGGCGTTCATTACGCCAGTCTCGCTCGGCCCCCGTATTCTGCGGGCCGATACGGCGGCGATCGCCGCATTGTCGATTTGGCAGGCGAACTGCGGCGACTGGCGGGTCGTCGAAGAGACACCGCGCGGAGGTCACGCCTGAATGCATGGCCCCCTATCCCCCGGGTGTCAGTCGGCGTAAAGGCGAGGGCCGAATTAAGGGTCAAGATGCATGGGAGTTGCCAGCGCGTGAGTAGCGAAAGACAGGCGAGCGGTGACCTGCAGCCGATTGAGACCAAAGCGGAGATGATCGCGTTCATCGCCTCCGGCGCAAAGCCAAAGGACGATTGGCGGATAGGCACCGAACACGAAAAATTCGTCTACTGTAAAAAGTCGCTCGCGCCCGTTGCCTATGAGGGGCCGTCGGGCATTGGCGCGATCCTTCGGGCGCTTGGGGCCCGAACCGGCTGGGAGCCGGTTATGGAAGGCGAGAATATCATTGGTTTGAAAGGCGAGGGCGCTTCAGTCTCGCTTGAGCCTGGCGGTCAGTTTGAGCTCTCTGGCGCGCCGCTGCGTACGCTGCACGAGACGTGCGAGGAGGTGAATGCGCACCTCGTTGCCGTCAAGGCGGTCGCTGAGCCGCTTGGCGTCGGATTTTTTGGCATGGGCTTCGCCCCGACATGGACCCGAGCCGAAATTCCTCGAATGCCGAAGCGTCGCTATGAAATCATGCGAAACTATATGCCCAAGGTTGGCGGACTTGGCCTCGACATGATGCATCGGACCTGCACCGTTCAGGTCAATCTCGATTTCGAGAGCGAAGCAGACATGGCGCTGAAGTTCAGGACGTCGCTTGCGCTCCAGCCCATCGCGACGGCGCTGTTTGCAAATTCTTCGCTCGTCGAAGGCAAGGCCTCTGGTTGGGCCTCGTGGCGCGCCAACATCTGGACAGACACCGACGCTGAACGCACTGGCTTGCTTGATTTCGTCTTCGAAGACGGATTTGGTTACGAGCGCTACGTCGATTATATGCTCGATGTTCCGATGTATTTTGCGCGCCGCGACGGCAAATACGTGGATTGCGCGGGTCATTCGTTCCGCGACTTCCTCGCCGGCAGGCTGGATCCTTTGCCCGGCGAGCGCGCGCACATTCTCGACTGGGAAGATCATCTGTCCACAGCCTTTCCGGAAGTGCGCCTGAAGCGCTTCCTCGAAATGCGCGGCGCAGATTCCGGGGCCTGGGCCCGTATTTGCGCGCTTCCGGCCTTTTGGGTCGGGCTGCTTTACGACGCCGATGCGTTGGCCGCGGCGTGGGATGTCGCAAAAGGCTGGACGACAGCGGAGCGCAGCGCCCTGCGCATCGATGCTGCGCGCGAGGGATTCCACGCACGCATTGCCGGACGAACCGTCCAAGAAGTAGCGCTACAGCTACTGGAAATATCGAGAGATGGTTTGCGCCGGCGCGCGGCGGCGGGAGCCTTCGCCGTCGATGAGACGCATTTCCTCGATCCGGTTCAGCGTGTTGCCGAAAGCGGCGTCACGATGGGCGAATACACGGCGCACCGGTTCATCGCCCAACTCGGGCGCGACGTGGGCCGGCTCCTTGGTGAGAACGCCTTCTGACCTCGCGCCTGAATGTGTTTGATGACGCAGCGACGGCGGTCGCCGCGCTGGAAGAAGCGGACCCAGCGCTCCGCCGCGCTCTCATAGCTATAGGCGTACCGTTCATCCGCCGGCGCGACGCCGGTTTTGCTGGCCTCTTTCGCATCATCGTCGAACAGCAAGTCTCGGTTCCGAGCGCACAGGCTATCTGGCGGCGTTGCTGCGACGGGCTCGACCCTGCTGACGCGGCTGGGGTCGCATACCTTGGCGCGGAACGTTTGCAAGCGTTTGGACTATCGCGCCCCAAGGCAATCTATGTTTCCGACCTAGCGAGGGAGGTCGCAGCAGGCGCTATCGACTTTCCGGCGATCGCCGCGCTTGATGATGGTAAGGCATCGGCGGCGCTGACGGCAATCCGCGGCGTTGGCCCATGGACGGCCGCGATTTATTTACTTTTCTGCGAGGGGCGCATCGATATCTGGCCGCCGCGCGACGTCGCCCTGCGCGGCGCCTACAGGCACGCGGCGGACGCGCCAGACTTCACTCAAGAGGAACTCGACGAGCGGGCTTTGGACTGGGCGCCGTTCCGGGGCG
>CAZSBU010000188.1:0-4571 GCA_964605055.1 uncultured Caulobacterales bacterium
AGCGTCACGCCTTGGCGACCGGGTCGCGTCAGGTGATAGGCAGGCATTTGCGGCATCTTCACGAGCGGCGGACGCGTCGGCGCAGTCCCTTTGCGGGTTATTCGGTCGCCAGGCTCGACCATTGCTTCGTAAAGGCCCGCTTCTACTTGCGTTGCGCCATATTCGACGAATTCGTCGACGTAGCGCTGATAGTTCGTAAACAGGATAAAGTGCTGGAACGCCTCTGGTCGCGTTGCCGTGTAATGCTGGATGCGATGCAGGGAATAATCGACGCGCTCGGCGGTGAAGAGCGACAGCGGCAGCGGTCCGCCTCGCTCAAGGATCAATTCGCCGTCGACGATGGCGTCGTTCGTCGCCACGAGATTGGGCGTATGGAAATAATATTGCAGTTCGTCGCGCTGCGACGGCGAGAGCGGCGCCTCCGCGTGCGATATCGCAAAGCTGAGCGGAATTGACGTGTGCGAACGACCGACAAAAACGCGCGCAGCAAACCGCTCCATCACCCTATCGAGCTGCTCAGTCAAATAGGTACGGAAAAGGTCTGGCCGCGTCATGGTGGCGCCATGAACGCTCGTCGCAGCGATGCGCCCCAGCGCCAGATTTCCGGTCTGGATGGCGCGCTCCGCCGGCACCTCGACGCAAAGATAGGGGTAAGTGGCAGTCGCCGCCGCCGCTGCGCCGATCGTTAGCTTGCCAGCTGCATAATCGTTGAAGCGGGCTGCAACTTCAGAGACCGCCTCGGAATAGAGACGCGTCAAGCGATCAACAGCCTCGTTGGAAGTCTCAACCTGCGTCAGGTCGTCGGCAGGCGCGTCGGGGAGAGTCGCGTGGCTCATGTTTTCTCCGAAACCGGATAGGAGAGATTACATCGTTCTGGTGCGCAGCGTGAGAGCGCGATCAAGCCGCATCCTCGCCGACGAGCACGTCCCTCTTGCCGGAGTGATTGGGCTGAGAGACGACACCCTCGTTCTCCATCCGTTCAATCAGGCTCGCGGCGCGGTTATAGCCAATCTGCAGCCGCCGCTGGATGTATGAAGTGGAGGCCTTCCGGTCGCGCAACACGACGGCGACCGCCCGATCATAGAGCGCATCGCCCGACGACGTATTGCCGCCCAGATCGAAACCACTGTCCTCGCCGCCGTCCTCGTCCCGCAACTCGGTGACTTCCTGCACGTAGTCCGGCTTGCCCTGACGCTTGAGGAATTGAACGATCTTTTCGACCTCGTCGTCCGCGACGAAAGCCCCATGCACGCGCCGAATGCGGCCGCCGCCGGCCATATGCAGCATATCGCCCATGCCGAGCAGCTGTTCGGCGCCCTGCTCGCCGAGAATGGTGCGGCTATCGATTTTTGAGGTGACCTGAAAGCTGATGCGGGTCGGGAAGTTAGCCTTGATCGTGCCCGTGATGACGTCGACCGACGGGCGCTGTGTCGCCATGATGAGATGAATGCCGGCCGCGCGCGCCATCTGGGCGAGGCGCTGCACCATCCCTTCAATATCCTTGCCGGCGACCATCATCAGGTCGGCGACCTCGTCGATGACGACGACGATGAATGGCAAAAGGGCGTAGTCGAGCGTTTCGGTCTCATAGACCGGCTCGCCGGTCTCGGTGTCGTAGCCGGTATGAACCGTCCGGGTCAGCGTCTCGCCCGCCGCTTCCGCTTCGGCAACGCGTTGATTGAAGCCCTCGATGTTGCGAACGCCAACCTTCGACATCCGGCGATAGCGTTCTTCCATCTCGCGGACGGTCCATTTCAGCGCGACAACCGCTTTCTTCGGATCGGTCACGACTGGCGCGAGGAGATGGGGAATGCCTTCATAGACCGACAATTCCAGCATCTTCGGGTCGATCATGATGAGTTTGCACTGGTCGGGCGAGAGCCGATAGAGCAACGACAAGATCATCGTATTGATGCCGACGGATTTGCCCGATCCGGTCGTTCCCGCAATGAGCAGGTGGGGCATGCGGGCAAGGTCTGCATAAACGGGCTCGCCGCCGATGCTTTTGCCCAGCGCCAATGTCAGCGCCCCGCGAGTGTTCTCATAGTCGGAGGCGCCGAGCATTTCACGAATGTAAACGGTTTCGCGATCCTGGTTCGGTAACTCGATGCCAATGGCGTTACGGCCCGGCACCACGGCGACGCGCGCAGCGACTGCGCTCATCGACCGCGCGATGTCGTCGGAGAGGCCGATGACGCGGGATGACTTCACGCCCGCCGCCGGCTCAAGCTCATACAAGGTGACCACGGGTCCGGGGCGGACATTGATGATTTCTCCGCGCACCCCGAAATCGGCGAGCACGTTTTCGAGCATGCGCGCGTTCTGTTCGAGCGCCTCGTCCGACACGACGCGAGCGCGCTGGACGGGCGGTTTGGCGAGCAAGTTGAGCGGCGGCAGTTCATAAGACCCCGGCTTGAAAACCGGCAATTCGTGCTGGGCCTCGCGCACTTCGCGCTCGCCCGATTTCTTCTGCGCCGTCTTGCGGATGATGGCGGTCTTGCGCTGGGGCGCATCAATCACGCTGCGCTCGGCGACAAGGGGCTGTTCGCCTTCCGCAGCCTCGTCCGCGTCGTCGATCTCTATGTCGATTTCCGCTTCATCGTCACGGGCCTCGCCGATCTTCGCAAGGCGCTCGCCCGTGAGCGCCACGAGGGCTACGAAGCCAGCAGCCGCTTCAGCGAGCCGCGAAATCGTCAGGCCGTTGACGAACGCGGCCCCGCCGACAGCAAGCCCGCCGAAGAGGAGGCCAATGAGGGGTTTTGCCGCCCCGCCGAGCGCCGCTGTCGCGGCCAGCGCCAGCCCCGCTAGGCCGTCGCCAATGAGTCCGCCGAGGCCCGTGGCAAACGGCCAGGAAATCGGCGTGGGCAGCACAGAGCAAAAGCCGGCGGAGACCATCAGCGTCAACGGCGTCAGCGCCATCCTCGCCCAGACATCGGGTGGCGTCTCATCGAACGGGGCGATAGAGGGGCCGCGCCACGCCGCGATTGCGCCCCACAGGATAAGCGGCGAGATAAGAAACAGGCTCGCGCCGCCAAATGTCTGCAGCAAGAGATCGGCGACAATCGCCCCCGCACCGCCGCTGAGGTTGTTCGCCGCGACGCCGGTTGCATTGTTGAGGCTTGGATCGCTGATCGAAAACGAGGCAAAAGCGGCTGCCAGCCATGCCGCTAACAGCAGCATCGCAACGCCGCCGGCGCGAACGAGAGCCGCGCGGCGCCACGCCTCAAGGGTTTCCGAGAGCGTCGGTTCGTGCTGCCGGCGCAAGGCGCGCGAACCTCCCCGGCGGGCGCGTTGCGCGCCAGAACGTTGGGAAGTTGATCGAGACGGCATCGTCAGGTCTCCCGGCGACGTAAGAGTGGAGGGGCGCGTGCGCCCCGGCGCTGCGCCGAAATTGCCATGCGGACGGCAAAAAAGGGTTAACGCGCTTTTACCTTTTCGCCCAGCGCTGCTCGCCTCCTAGCTCTTGGTGAACTCAGGATAGGCCTCAAGACCAAGATCGGCGCGGTCTAGGCCAATCTGTTCATGCTCAGCGCTGGCCCGTAGACCGATCGAGTACCGCAGCGCCGTCCAGATCAGAAGGCTGATGGTGAAGACAAACCCGCCAATCATTAAGACGCCTACGAACTGACCAATGAGGCTCGCGCCGCTATTCGTCCACGGCACGATGATCGTCCCCCAGATGCCGCACAACAGGTGCGCTGGGATGGCGCCGACCACATCGTCGATTTTCAGCCGGTCAAGCAACGGAATGGCGATTGTCACGATAACGCCGCCGAAGGCGCCGATCAGCACAGACTGCCAAATCGCGGGCGCGAGCGGCTCAGCGGTGATCGAGACAAGTCCGCCAATGGCGCCGTTGAGCACGATGGTGAGATCGACCTTGCGATAAACGAATGCGGTCATCGTCATCGCCGCAAGCACTCCTCCGCAGGCGGCCATGTTCGTATTGACGATCACCTTGGCGACCGAAATCGCGTCTTCGATCGTGCCGAGCGCCAGTTGCGAGCCGCCATTGAACCCAAACCAGCCTAGCCAAAGGATAAATGTCCCGAGCGTCGCCAGCGGCAGCGAAGATCCGGGCACCGGCGAGACGTTCTTGCCGACATATTTTCCCCGGCGCGGGCCCAGCACGAGCGCCCCGGCGAGCGCGGCCCAGCCTCCGGTCGAGTGTACGAGCGTCGACCCGGCGAAGTCGGTGAAACTCCACGCTGCGGCGAGATATCCCTTGCCCCAGACCCATGAGGCGACAATTGGATAAATGAACCCCGTCAACAGCGCAGTGAAGATCAGGAACGCCGGCAATCGGCTGCGTTCCGCCAGCGTGCCCGAAACAATCGACGCCGCCGTCGCGACGAACGCCATCTGGAAGAACCAGTCGGCCGAGGCGGCGTATCCCGTCGCGGCGGGGTCTTGATCGTTCGCGCTCCATAGGCTGATCGTTCCAAGAAGGCCGCCGGGCTCGATCGCGTAAATAAGATTGTACCCGGTCAGCCAGACCATGACGCCGGCGATAGAATAGATGGCGATGTTCTTCAGGCAGATCGTCGCAGCGTTTTTCGCACGCACGAGAC
>CAZSBU010000188.1:4581-5248 GCA_964605055.1 uncultured Caulobacterales bacterium
TCGAGCATGCAGAAACCAGCCGCCATGAACATGACGACCATGCCCCCAATTAAGAATAGAAGCGTGTTGAAGACGAACGTCGCTTCAGCGCCTGGGGCGAGTTCGCCTGCAGCTGTCGCGGTCTGAGCGGCGGCTGGCCAGGCTGACAGGGCGAGCAAGCCTGCCGCCATCCCTGCTACCGCTACTGCCTTTGACCGGCGCCCAACGCCCTCCTGAACCCTCACGGCAACCCCTCTTTTTTGCGCTGCAGCGGAGGAATGAAGCATGAAACGCAAAGCCGCGCCAAGCGCTTGGCGCCGCCGGCGCCCGCGGCGAGCACGGGAGAACCGGGACCGGCGCGGGCCTAACGCCGCAACCTGGCGACGCGGTCTGGACGCCTGAGCCACCGCGCCCGATAAGAGCGCGATGTCGAACGAACCTGCTTTTGACGCCCTTATCGTCGGCGGCGGCCTGGCCGGCGGACTGTGCGCGCTCGCCTTGCAGAACAGCGGGCTCTCCGTCGGCCTCGTCGACGGACAGTCGCCGGACCACTTGACGGATCAAGCCTTTGACGGACGGACGACCGCAATAGCCTACGCCAGCGCCCGCGTGTTCAAGCGACTTGGCTTGTGGACGGCGATTGAGGAGCACGCCGAGCCTATTCGCAATATTCTCGTCACGGACGGTC
>CAZSBU010000189.1:0-5206 GCA_964605055.1 uncultured Caulobacterales bacterium
CTCGCCTATGTCGGCATCACCCGCGCCGAGGAAAGCTGCCGCATCTCCTTTGCGGCCAACCGGCAGATTTATGGCCGCTGGCAAACGGCTCTGCCGTCGCGGTTTATCGACGAACTGCCCGAGGAACACGTCGACGTCGTCTCGCGGCCGGGTCTTTACGGCGCACAGGCGTCCTCGCTCGCGTCTCAGTCGCGCTTTGACGGTGCGCGACTGAAGGAGGATGCCTATTACGACAATCCCGGTTGGCGCCGGGCGAGATCAGCAGCGAGCCGGCCTGCCGCCGGTCCCCCAACAATCGAAGGGCGTGCGACGTCTATTTCCGTTTCAGCGCCGGCCGGCGCGAAATTCAGCATAGGTCAGCGGGTCTTCCACCAGAAATTCGGATACGGAAAGGTCGTCACGGTCGAAGGCCAGAAGCTGACCGTCGATTTTGAACATTCCGGACATAAAAAGATCGTCGACGCCTTCGTTGAAGCTGCATGATAAGCACCCGGCGGCGCGCTAACATCAATAATCTGCAAGCATATCTTCCTTGGAAAACCTTATGCCCACCTACAAGGCCGTCTGGCGCGGACCCGAAACTCTGCTGGAGGCTGCGAGCATCCTCTTGACCGAGACGGCCGATCCGCCAGCTGAAGCCGTCAGCCTGACCAAGGACGACGACGCCGCCGAAGACGCGGCCACGGCGTGGCGGCTTGAGGCTTACTTCAGCGAGCGCCCTGACGCGACACGCCTTGCAGAAGCTGTCGCGGCGGCCGGGGCCGGCGCGCCGGAGGCGATTGAGGAACTACCCGATATCGATTGGGTCGCTCATGCGTTGGCCGGGCTTGGCGTTGTGCGCGCCGGTCGCTTCGTTCTTTACGGAATTCATGACGCGGATAATTTGCCCAACGAAACGGGCGACATCGCCATCCGCATCGACGCCAACCGCGCTTTCGGAACGGGGCACCATCCAACGACTGCCGGCTGCCTGACCCTTCTCGACAGGCTCGCCGGGATCGCGCCCAAACGCATCCTTGACCTCGGCGCAGGGTCGGCAGTGCTTGCGATTGCCGCGGTGAAACTCTGGGATCGCGACGTTCTCGCTACCGATATCGACGAGACCTCGGTTGAGATCGCAGCAGAGAACGCCGCCCTAAATGGGGTCGGCGCGCGGGTAAAGACCCTCCTCGCCGACGGCTTTAACCATCCCGAGATAGACGCGCATGCGCCATTTGATTTCATCTTCGCCAATATTCTGGCGGGCCCGTTGATCGAGCTTGCTCCGGCGATGGCCGCCCGTCTTGCCCCTTCCGGGCGGGCGCTGCTCGCCGGATTGATGGCGGCGCAGGAGGAAGCAGTCACTTTGGCGATGGAGGCGGCGGGCTTTCGACGCCTCAATCGCCTGGCGCACGAAACCTGGCCCGTGCTGCTGTTCGTCAAGATCTGACGGGCATTCGGCCGCGCTTGAGGCGGGACTAGCTGCGGCCATATAATCTGCAAGACAACCGCGCGGGAATGTTTCCATGTTTCAGACCTATGAGCCGTCATCAGACCGAAGCTTTGCTGGCCGCCGACTGCCGCCCCTGCGTGCGGCGCTAAAGGCGCAGGGGCTGGACGGATTTATCGTTCCGCATGACGACGAGTATCAAAATGAATATATTCCGGAATACGCCGAACGCCTGATGTGGGTGTCTGGCTTTTCCGGATCGTCCGGCTCCGCCATTATTCTTGCTGAACGCGCGGTCATCTTTACCGATGGGCGGTACACCCTGCAGGTTCGTCAACAGGTTGATGATGCGTTCTTCGAGTATGCGGCAGTTCCTGACGAATCGCCGGAAGCTTGGCTGGAGGCGCATGCGACCGCAGGCGAGCGCATCGGATATGACCCGATGCTGCACACCCCATCTGGAGTCGCGCGGCTTGAGGCGGCCGCTGCGCGTGCGGGATTCACGCTTGTCGCCGTTGATCGGAACCCCATCGACGAAGCGTGGGCTGAGCAGCCGCCGCAGCCAACCGCGCGCGTCTTGCCTCATCCGATTGAGTATGCAGGCGTTTCTTCAGCGGAAAAGCGCGCCGCGATCGCCGCAGCGATCAAAAGCGCGGGAGCCGATGCGGCGTTGATCACCGCGCCGCCGTCTATCGCCTGGCTGTTTAACATACGCGGCGGTGATGTGCCGCGCACGCCATTGCCACTGGGGCGCGCCATCCTCTCCGCAGACGGATCAGCAACGTTATTCGTCGCCCCGGAAAAAGTCGGCAACGACCTCGCGCCGCATCTTGGTTCGGGCGTCGATATCCGCGATGAGGCAGACGTAGCGGTCGAGCTTGCTCGCTTGGGCGACTCAGGCAGACGCATCGCCGTCGATCTGTCGCTCGCGCCGTCGCGATATGTGCGCGACCTCGAAAGCGCCGGGGCGCGCATTGTTGAGATGACGGACCCTTGCGCCCTGCCGCGCGCAGTCAAAAATGCCGCCGAGTTGGCGGGAACCCGCTCCGCGCATGTGCGCGACGGGGTTGCGGTTACGCGGTTCCTGCATTGGCTGTCCGTGCACGGCGCCTCTGGCGAGATCGACGAGATCTGCGCGGCGCAGCGACTGGAAGAGTACAGGGCGGAGTCGGGCAAACTGGTCGACATCAGCTTTGATTCCATCGTCGGCGCGGGACCAAACGGGGCAATCGTGCACTACAAGGTCAGCACGGCCACCAATCGCAAACTCGCTAAAGGCGAATTATTTCTTGTCGATTCCGGCGGCCAGTACCCAGACGGTACGACGGATATCACGCGCGTCGCCGCGATTGGCAAACCGACGAACGAGATGCGTGACCGCTTCACTCGCGTCCTGAAAGGGCATATTGCATTAGCCATGGCGCGCTTCCCGGCTGGAACCAGCGGACAGCAGCTCGATGCGCTGGCGCGTCGGCCGCTATGGGAAGCAGGGCTTGATTACGATCACGGCACGGGCCATGGCGTAGGCAGCTTTCTTGGCGTGCACGAAGGGCCCCAACGCATCGCTAAGGCGTCAAGCTCGCAGGCTTTAAAGCCCGGCATGATCCTTTCCAATGAACCTGGATTTTACAAATCCGGTGAGTTCGGCATACGGATCGAAAACCTGATCGTCGTGACAGAACCTGAACCCGTCGAGGGCGGCGAGCGGCCAATGATGGGTTTTGAGACCATCACTCTCGCTCCCATAGAACTCGACCTTGTTGTCCCTGCGCTGCTGTCAGAGGTGGAGCGTCACTGGCTGAACAAATATCACGCCCGAGTTCGGCAAACACTCGCGCCGCTTTTGCCAACGGATGTCGGCGCGTGGCTCGCCCATGCGACAAGGTCAATCTGACGGCGCGATTGCGAGAACCCCGCCGAGTGGAAGTCGCACGTCAATAACGCCAATTGCGGCAAAGTCCTCTGCAAGGCGCAATCGATACTCGTCCTCGCCCACATTATCGCGCGCATAATCGCGCGCGTAGGACGCCGTCAGGAACAGACCGGCCGCGGATTCGGGCGCCAACTTCAACTGCACTGCGTCAGAGTAAGTGACCAGTTTTGCAAATCTGCCGCTGGCTGCAAGCGCGCGCGAATAATCAGCGCGGGCCCCAAGCCGCGGATCGCGATAGGGCGTCCAAAGAGCACGGTGGGCTTGAAATACCGCCTTCGCTTCGCCTTCCACAAAGAATGGCCCGTAGAGGAACGGGAAAAATACGCCAGACGGACGAAGCCAACGCGCAACGCGCGCGATCACTTTTTCCTGATCCATCCAATGGAATGACGTCGCCGCTACAACGGCGGCGACTGTTTTTTCCGGAAAATCGGCCTCTTCAGCATTAGCGCAAACGCGCTGGCCGACTGGCGCTGATAATTCCGCCAACATCCGGGCGTCGGGATCGACGGCGATCACGCGCTCGAAGCACGACACGAGCGCCCTTGTCGCTAGCCCCGCGCCAGCGCCGAGATCGATGCAAAGCGTCCGAGGGCCGGAAAGATTTTCAAGCAGAAAATCGAAAATTGACTGCGGGTAGGCTGGACGTTGCGCCGCGTACTGCGTTGCCACATCGCCAAAGGATGTCGCAGGATCGCGCGCTGTCATTTGCTCTACGCGCCTTTCTTTTCCAAAACCGCCTTGTACGAAAATTTACAACGCATTGAGCATCGCCAGCCACTCGTCTTCCGTCATGATCTTGACGCCGAGTTCGCTTGCGGCCTTCAGCTTTGACCCGGCTCCCGGACCGGCGACGACGAAATCGGTCTTGGCTGATACCGAATTAGCGACTTTGGCGCCAACGGCAAGCGCCCGAGCCTTGGCTTCATCGCGGGTAAATCGTTCCAGCGATCCCGTGAATACGACCGTTTTGCCTGCGACCGGACTATCGGCGATCGTCGGCGCGGCTGCTTCCGGCTCGATTTCGGATAAAAGCCGCGATACGGCATCGAGGTTGTGCGGTTCGGCGAAGAAGTCAATGACGCTGGCTGCAACTATGGGGCCGACGCCTTCGACGCCAAGCAACTCTGAATACGCGGGGTCAGCGGGATCGCGTGCGGCCACTGCTGCGTTACGGAATGCATCGAACGATCCGTATGCGATTGCCAGAATACGGGCGTTAGTTTCTCCAACATGGCGAATGCCGAGCGCATTGATCAGTCGCGGCAAAGCGATCCGGCGCCGCTCGTTGATCGCGTTGAACAGGTTTTCAACGGATCGCTGATTGGTCGCGACCGGCTGTCCGTCACGTAAAGCCTGCGTGCCGTCCGCCTTTCGTTTCCATAGGAACAGATTGAGCTGACCGCTTCTCTGGCGCGACTCAAGGGTGAAGATGTCCGCCGGCTCTCGTACAAGACCATCAGCAAAAAAGGCCTCAATCTGCTTGGAGCCAAGTCCCTCGATATCAAAGGCTTGCCGCGAGACAAAATGCTTCAACCTTTCGATCGCCTGCGCGGGACAGATAAGGCCACCGGTGCAGCGGCGCACAACCTCGCCCTCCTCGCGGATCGCCCGGCTTTGACAGATCGGGCAATTTTCCGGGAACGCAAACGGCGTCGCGCCCGCCGGCCGCATTTCGGTCCGTACCTCAACGATCTGCGGGATGACGTCCCCAGCCCGCTGGATGACGACGGTATCGCCAATGCGAATGTCCTTGCGTTCGATCTCGTCTTGATTGTGTAGCGTCGCGTTAGAGACGACGACGCCGCCGACGGTCACCGGCCGCAATCGAGCGACAGGCGTCA
>CAZSBU010000190.1:0-4643 GCA_964605055.1 uncultured Caulobacterales bacterium
CGCCACCGCGATGATCTCGTCGAAATCCGCAAGCTGCTGTCGATTGTCGGAATCGACGTGAACGTCACAGCCCCGCTAGGGGCCTCGCCCGCCGACATGGCGCGCCTTGGCGCCGCCGATTTCAACGTCGTACTATATCCCGAGATTACTGATCTTGCGGCGCGTCATCTCGAGAAAATCTACGGCCAGCCGCGCACGCGCACGATCCCGATTGGCGTCGGAGCGACGCGCGAGTTTATTGCCGAGATCGCAGCGCTCGCAGGTCTTTCCCCTGACGCAGCTTTGGCCGATCCGTTGTCGCGGGCGCCCTGGTGGTCGCGTTCGGTCGACTCGACTTATCTGACCGGCAAGCGCGTTTTCATTTTCGGCGATGCGACTCACGCCATCGCGGCCTCGCGCGTCGCCCGTGAGGAACTTGGCTTCGAGGTCGTTGGTCTCGGATGCTACAATCGCGAATTCGCCCGTGAGCTTAAAGCCGCAGCAGCCGCCTGCAATGTCGAGCCGCTCATTACGGACGATTATCTTGACGTTGAGGACGCCATTGCAGCCGCCCATCCCGAATTGGTGCTTGGCACGCAGATGGAGCGTCACATCGCCAAGCGCCTGCAAATTCCGTGTGCGGTTATATCCGCGCCGGTTCACGTGCAGGATTTCCCCGCGCGCCATTCGCCGCAAATGGGCTTTGAAGGCGCGAACGTCCTTTTCGACACCTGGATCCACCCCCTCGTTATGGGGCTTGAAGAACATTTGCTCGCGATGTTCCGCGACGACTTCGAATTTCATGACGGCGCTGGCCCCTCCCACCTCGGCGGACATGGCGCGCGTCAGGCCGCCGAGCCGGAAGCGCCGCTGACGACGATCATTCCTGCTGCCATTCCCGCTGCGACAGTGGAAAACGCTCCCGTCGAGGCAGCCGCCTTAACGGTCGCGGTGTGGGCGGCGGAAGCCGAACGCGAATTGAAGAAAATTCCCTTCTTCGTGCGCGGCAAGGCCCGCCGCAACACAGAAGACTACGCTCAATCGCTCCGCCTTCAGACCATAACCGTAGAGACCCTTTACGATGCAAAAGCGCACTACGCCCGTTGACGCGACCCCCGTTCGCGTTGTTCTGATTTCGCTCGACAGCCATCTGTCGGGCGTCGTCGAACGGGCTGAACGCAGCCTGCGCAAGCACCTGCCGGGCGTGCGCGTTGCATTCCACGCAGCGTCGGACTGGGCGCGCGACCCGGCTTCGCTCGAGCGCTGCCGTTCAGATATCGCCGCTGGCGATATCATCGTCGCGTCCATGCTCTTCATTGAGGAGCATATCGACGCGGTGCGCCCTGCTCTCGTCGCCCGGCGCGACACATGCGACGCCATGGTTGGCTGTCTGTCGGCTGGCGACATCGTGAAGCTGACGCGGCTTGGTAAATTCCGCATGGACAAGCCGGAGTCTGGTCCGATCGCGCTGTTGAAGCGCCTTCGGGGCAAGGCGGGTGCGGGCAGTTCCGGCGCAGGGCAGATGAAAATGCTGCGCCAGGTGCCAAAATTCCTGAAATTTATCCCCGGCGCGGCGCAGGATGTGCGCGCCTATTTCCTGACTTTGCAATATTGGCTCGCCGGCTCGGAAGAGAACATCGCCAATCTCATTCTGGCGCTGGTCGATCGATACTCGGCCGGCCCGCGCGCAGCCCTGAGTGGCGCTGTGAAACCAGCCGACCCGGTCGATTACCCGGATGTCGGCCTTTACCACCCGCGCATGAAGGCCCGCATCGCCGACGAACTTTGCGAATTGCCGCCGGCAGCCCGCGCGAGCTCAGGAACCGTCGGTCTGCTGATCATGCGCTCTTATGTACTGTCAGGCGATGCGCGCCATTATGACGGCGTCATTGCAGCACTTGAGGCGAAGGGTCTGAAAGTTATTCCGGCGTTCGCCAGCGGACTCGATTCGCGCCCGGCGATCGAGAAATATTTCATGAAAGATGGGCGCTCCACCGTCGATGCGCTCGTCTCGTTGACCGGATTTTCGCTCATCGGCGGGCCGGCCTACAGCGACGCCAAAGCGGCGGCGGAAACGCTCTCAAAGCTCGATGCGCCCTATATCGCGGCTCATGCGCTCGAATTTCAAACGCTAACGCAGTGGACGAAAGCAGACGCCGGTCTAATGCCGATCGAATCGACCATCATGGTGGCGATCCCCGAACTCGACGGCGCAACCGGACCGACAGTTTACGGCGGTCGTTCAGCGCCACACGGCGAAACCTGCCATGGCTGTGCGCGCACCTGTCAGTTTCCGGCGACGACGGGTCCGTCCGTCATGCAGGTTTGCGCCGAGCGCGCGGACGCGCTTGCCAGCCGGGTCGCGAAGCTTGTTGCGCTCCGCCGCGCCGAACGCGCCGAACGCCGCATTGGCATCGTGCTGTTCAACTTCCCGCCGAATGGCGGCGGCGTTGGCACGGCAGCTTATCTTTCCGTTTACGCCTCGCTTTTCAATACGCTCTGCTCATTGAAGAACGCAGGTTACTCGGTCGAGGTTCCCGCAACCGTCGATGCGCTTCGCGCAGCTATTCTTGAGGGAAATTCCGCCCGCTACGGCGCAGACGCCAATATCGCCGCATTCATTCCTGTCAATGATCATGTACGCCGCGAACCCCATCTTGCCGAGATCGAAGCCCAGTGGGGGCCGGCTCCGGGCCGCCAGCAGTCGAACGGCGCCAATATTTTCGTCCTGGGCCAGAGCTTCGGCAACGTGTTTGTCGGCGTTCAACCTGCGTTTGGATATGAGGGCGATCCGATGCGCCTCCTGTTCGAGCACGGCTTCGCCCCGACCCACGCCTTCTCGGCGTTTTATCGCTGGATGCGCGAAGATTTTGGCGCGCACGCCGTACTGCATTTCGGCACGCACGGCGCGCTTGAGTTCATGCCGGGCAAACAGACAGGCCTTTCGGCCTCCTGCTGGCCGGATCGCCTCATTGGCGATTTGCCGAACTTTTATCTCTACGCTGCGAACAATCCGTCCGAAGGCGCGCTCGCCAAACGCCGCTCGCACGCAACATTGATCAGCTATCTTACGCCGCCTATCGGCAAAGCGGGTCTTTATCGCGGTCTGTCGGACCTGCGCGCTTCAATTGATCGCTGGCGCGCGTTAACGCCAGATGCAGCCGACGAACGCGCGCGTCTCGCCGAATTGATCGAGTCCCAGGCGGCCGCGGTCGATCTTCTCCAAAAATTAGCTCCGGCGCCGCCCGCAGCGCGGATCCCCGCTTTGCTGGACGCAGTCCGATCGCTCGAGGAAACGCTGATCCCGGAGGGCCTTCACGTTGTTGGCGCGCCGATGAGCCGGGCCGCGCGCCTGCGCACGGTGACTGCGATCGACGCCGCGGCGGATGCAGAAGGCGCAGGAGCGCTCTGCGACGCGGCGATGGAAGCCGTCATCGATGGCGCAACATCAACCGAAGCGGTCCGCCGCGCCGGCCTGTCGCCAAAAGATGCGCCAATGCGGGCGCGCCTTGATCGCCTCACTGAGGTCAACCGTCTCTTGTCAGCCGGAGTTGAAACGGACGCGATTATCCGCGCGCTCGATGGCCGGTTCATTGCGCCGGCGCCTGGCGGCGATCTTCTGCGCACGCCGGAAATCTTGCCGACCGGTCGGAACCTCCATGGCTTCGACCCGTTCCGCATGCCGAGCGCCTTCGCCATGAAAGAGGCAGTCGCGCAGGTCGATCTTCTGCTCGCGCGCGCGGCAAGCGATGGCGCGCCGCCGCCTGAAACCGTTGCCCTTGTTCTTTGGGGCGCTGACAACATGAAGTCGGAGGGCGCCCAACTCGCCCAAGCACTTGCACTGCTGGGCGCGCGCGCGCGGTACGACAGCTACGGGCGCCTTGCCGGCGCGGAGCTCGTGCCGCTCGCTGAACTCGGCCGTCCGCGGATCGACGTCGTTGCAACCCTCTCCGGTATCTTCCGCGACCTTCTACCCCTCCAGACGCGCATGCTCGCCGAAGCCGCGCTGCTGGCGGCCAAAGAAGACGAGCCTGCCGACATGAATTTCGTGCGCAAGCATGCTCTGGCTTATCAGGTCGAACACGGCTGCGATCTTGAGACGGCCGCGCTGCGGGTATTCTCGAATGCAACGGGCGCTTATGGCGCCAACGTCAACCAGCTTATCGATAGCGGCGCATGGATTGACGAGGCAGAGCTGGGCGAGGCTTACACCAAGCGTAAATGCTTCGCCTACGGCGCACGGGGCGAACCGGTACAGCATGGCGCACTCCTGAAAAGCATCCTTGGCGACGTCGCCTTCGCCTATCAAAATCTCGAATCCGTTGAACTCGGCGTGACGACGATCGACCATTACTTCGATACGCTTGGCGGCATCGGTCGCGCCGTTAAACAGGCGCGCGGCGCGGAAGCGCCCGTCTACATTGCCGATCAAACCTCAGGACCCGGCGTTGTGCGCTCCCTCGCCGAGCAGGTCGCCATTGAGACGCGCACCCGCACGCTGAACCCCAAATGGTACGAGGCGATGCTTGAGCACGGCTATGAGGGCGTGCGCCAGATCGAAGCGAACGTCACAAACACAATGGGCTGGTCCGCGACCACCGGACAGGTTGATCCGTGGGTCTACCAAAAAATCAGCGAGACTTTCGTTCTCGACAAGACGCTGC
>CAZSBU010000190.1:4653-5193 GCA_964605055.1 uncultured Caulobacterales bacterium
GCGCAAAGGTCGCCAATCGGCTGCTTGAAGCGTCGGCCAGAAACTACTGGACCCCGGATGCTGCAACGCTGGAAGCGCTGCGTCAGGCGGGCGAAGAGCTCGAAGACCGTCTCGAAGGAATAGTCGCCGAGGCGGCGGCGTAGAAAAACCGAGGATAGAAAAAGATGACCCTACTGGAAATGGAACGACCCACCGCCGCCCGCCGTCTTGACGGCGAAGGCAGCGTACAGGTGGCGCTCGATCCTCGCGACGCCATTCAGACGAGCGCGAAAGTTTTCGCCGTTTACGGAAAAGGCGGCATCGGCAAGTCGACCACCTCGTCGAACCTGTCGGTAGCGTTCTCCAAGCTCGGGCAACGCGTCCTGCAGATTGGTTGCGACCCCAAGCACGACTCGACCTTTACGCTGACGAAGCGCCTTGCCCCCACGGTTATCGACGCCCTTGAGGCGGTCGACTTCCACTCGGAGGAACTGCGCCCAGAGGATTTCGTCTTTGAGGGCTATAATGGCGTCATGTGCGTCGAGGCGGGTGGCCCGCCTG
>CAZSBU010000191.1:0-5176 GCA_964605055.1 uncultured Caulobacterales bacterium
GCTTCCGCAATGCCGTCGCCGTCGAGGTCGAGGCCGTCGAGGCGACCATCATTGTCAGCGTCAACGCCGAACCTGTCTTCGAGTTCCTGCGCCCTGAGGCCGGACAGCGCATTGCCGCCGCCGCCCGACTGAGCTGCGATCGACGGGTCTGTAACGATTGCGTTGCGGCTGCCTCTTCCGGAAATATCGAGCGATGGAAACAGGTCAGCGCGAGAAATGCGCGCGCCTTGACGCGCCGCATCGAGATTTGCGTAAGCCGCGAGCAGTGAATTATTGCGCACCATCGCTTCATCAATGAGCGCCTGAAGGTTGCTGTCGCTGAACGCGCCAACCCAATCGCCGGTCGGTATTTCGGAGACATCTTCGCCCGCCGCCCATTGCGCGGGCGGCTCGGGCAAATTCGCCTCGAGAAGCGTCTTGTCAACAGTTCCGCAACCAGCCGTCGCCATCAAAGCAGCCGCCAAGCCCCAGCGTTTCATTCCAGACTCCCTCTCGCGGCTGGCTGGTTGTTAGCCCCCGCGTTTCCATGCCCCGCTCAACGGTTGCACTTCAACCGTGAAGCGACGGGCGGATGTTTCGGTGCGACCAGCGGCGGCCTCGCGCCGCAACTGGGTGCGCGGGCGATAGCCTAATTCGCGAACGTTAACCATTTCCGTCGAATTAACGATAATTCAGAAGGCATACGCCTTCGCGCCGGAATTTGGCTCACTGCTTAAGGCAATAGCGGCAAGCGGCTTCAAGCATCGCGAGCAGGTCTGGAGGCCACGGCCGGAATCGAACCGGCGTGCACGGCTTTGCAGGCCGCTGCGTCACCACTCCGCCACGTGGCCTCGTTGACAGGTAACACCGGAGCGCAGGCATTCTGCGTGAAATCCGGCGCGTCACAGCGGACGAGCGTCATAGCGTGTCGCCTGAGGCCGGTCAAAAGGGATTTCGGCCAGTTGCGGCGATCGTTCGGCGCATGTACGCCAAAGCGATTGATGATCCTGTCGGGCGCAGCGCCAGCCCATGCTGGCGTCCCCCGGCCCCCACTGGAACGCACCGATGGATTTTGACGCCGCTCGCCGTCACATGATTGACAGTCAGGTCCGCCCCAACGGCGTCAACGACCCGCGCGTCATCGCCGCCATCGACAAAACGCCGCGCGAGGCGTTCTTTCCCTCCGGCTTCAAACATCTCGCCTATGCCGATACGGAAGTCGCCTACGGCGATGGCCGCTCTCTTATCAAGCCGCGCGACTTCGCCAAATTGCTCGCCGCGCTCGATCCCCGGCCGAGCGATCTCGCGCTCGATATCGCCAGCGGCACAGGCTACGCCGCCGCCGTGCTCGCGCGCCTCGTTGATGTCGTCATCGGCGTAGAGCATGACGCCGAACTCATCGAGGCGGCGCAGGAGAAATGGGCCGAACTTGGCGTTGACCGCGCCGTCATGATCGAGACGGAACCTGCGGGGGGGGCGCCAGCCGAAGGCCCATTCGATATCGTGCTGATTGCTCAAGCGGTCGAGATCGTGCCGCAGGCGCTTCTCGATCAGCTAAAAGATGGCGGGCGGCTCGGCGCTATCGTCGCCTCCGGTCGGTTGTCGAAAGGCTTGATCTATACGCGATCGGGCCGGGCGGTATCCGGCCGGGAGAGTTTCGACGCGTCGGCCCGGGTGGTGCTGCCCGGTTTCGAACGCCCGAAATCTTTCATTTTCTAAGCGGCCGCTTGCATCGGGTCATCCTGCGGCGACATGGCCGCTGCGCTTGACTTATCTTAAACGTTGCCGACGTAAGCGTCTTACATGGTGCGGCGCAGGGTCTGACAGTTGCGGACGAGGGCAGGGGGCGATGACGCACAAGGCGAACGATAACGCAAACGGCGTTGAGAAGAGCCGCCTCGGACGCTTCCGGCTGTATTTGGCCGTTTCAACCGCCTTCCTGCTCATCGCGCCCGCACAGTTGCAGGCGCAAACGCTGCAAGAAGCTCTGTCGATGGCGTACCAGACTAACCCGACCGTTCAGGCGGAGCGGGCGCGACAGCGCGCAACGCGCGAGTTGACGCCGCAAGCCCGCGCGAACGTCTTGCCGCAAATTAACGCCGGCGGCTCTTACGAGGTCGTCACGAACGATCAGACCATCAACAATGAATTCTTCGGCGGCGTCGGGTCATCGACGCAGAGTTTTGACCTTAATACGCTTGCGGGCGAAGTGACGGGCGACCTGCCGGTATTCACCGGCTTCCGCAACTGGAACGCTATTCGCCAGGCGCGCGCGCGGGTCCGCGCTGGCGGCGCGCAACTGGCTGCAATTGAACAGGACGTGATCTTGCGCGCGGCCAGCGCCTATTTCGACGTTGGGCGCGATGCGAAAGTTTACACATCGACTGCGAATAATGTCGCCGTGCTTGCGCGCCAACTCGAAGAAGCGCAACTACGCTTCGAAGTCGGTGAAATTACGCGTACGGACGTTGCCCAAGCCGAGGCGCGACTGGCCGGAGCGCGGGCGCAGTTGACGAGCGCGCAGGCGCAGCTCGCCGTGAGCAGGGCGAGCTTCATTGAATTGGTCGGCGACACGCCGGGCTCGCTAGAAGAAAACCCCACTTTACCCCTCGCGCCGGAGACTGAAGAGGCGGCGCAGGCGATGGCCTCGGAATACGCGCCGTCGCTGATCGAAGCGCGAGAACGGGAAAAGGCTTCGCGGCGCCAAATCGCCATCGCGCGCGGGGCGCTTAGTCCGCAAGTCTCCCTGACGGCGCGCTATCAGTATGCAGACGAGCCGAGTCCCATCGTGCTGACGGATGAACAGTTCGCTTACGGCGTGCGCGCCTCTGTCCCTTTGTTCGCCGGCGGGGCAAATCTGTCCCGCATCCGCGAGGCGAAGGCGACAAACGACGCGGATCGCAAGCGGATCATCGAGGCCGAACGGCGCGCCCGCGTCGCCGTCACCCAGGCATTTGAGAACCTTTCCGCAGCGCGGGCCAACATCGTCTCGGCCGAATCGCAGCGCGCCGCGAACGTGCTGGCGCTCCGCGGTGTCCGTCGCGAGGCGGAGCTTGGCGCGCGGACAACGCTCGATGTGCTGGACGCCGAGCAGGAGTTGCTGGACGCCGAAGTCGCCCTCGCCAACGCCGAACGGGATGCGCGCGTCGCGACATTCCAGCTATTGGCAGCCTCGGGCGTTTTGACGATCGACGGCGCAGAGTGGGATGCGGGTCCGGATGCCTCGCCTACTAAAGTCAGCGCGCCTCAGTAACCGCCGTTAATATTTTCTTTACCGATGTTAACGCACCTTCAGCGTGTTGCTGCGAGGGGCGTTTGCTAAAAGCTTGTTGATAAAACGTGTGTTGCTTGGTGCGGCAAAGCGCATGAAAACGAGCAATGTGCGGCGTCTGCGAATATTTAGCGACAGCGTTGGACGAGCCGAAAGAATCCGCCCAGAGTTGCAACAACTGACGATCTGACTGTTAATTTCTCATCCGTCTTTATGGCGTGAAGGTCCCATGACAAACGCACAACCCGAACCAAGCATGGAAGAGATCCTCGCCTCTATCCGGCGGATAATTTCCGAGGATGAAGAAGAGGCCCCGCGCCAGGCGCCGCGAGCCATCGCGCCTGCCGAGGCGCCGCGGCCACAGCCGCGCTCGGCGATGCCGGCGCCAACGCCGCCGCGAGATACGTTTGCGGCGCGCGAACCACTCCGCGCCGAACCGCTTCGGCCCGAACCGCGCGCCGATGCGTTTTTGACGCGCGAGCGAGATGAACCAGAAATGAGATTGGTAACGGAAGACGTTGAAATGATAAAGAAAAACACCGCTCATATGGAACTCGACTCCGCCGATGAAATTTTGGCTGAGCCTGCGGCTGCGGCGGCGTCGAAAGCGTTCCGCAGTTTGACCCAGACCGTTCGGGTATCGGAAGGCCCAGGCAAGACGCTTGAAGACCTTGTAACGGACATGCTGCGTCCGATGATCAAGGACTGGCTTGATGCCCATCTGCCGGCGATCGTCGAAGAAAAGGTTGAGGCCGAAGTCCAGCGCGTCGCACGCCGGAGCCGCTAAGCCCTCGCCGCGGTTCGCCAGCGAGACTGATCCATAATTATTTCGGGCGCGGTGCGGCGGACGCAGCGTTTGCGATTAGCCGCTTTCCCGATATGACCGGTGGCTGACCTTCAGCGTAGCCCCGGAACACCGATACCATGCTCCAGAACTCATTCGACCCTGCAGACGCCGAAGCCCGTATCAGCGCTGAGTGGGCCAAGAACGATTGGGCGGTGTTCAAGCCGAGCGGCGCGGGCGAGCCCTTCACCATCGTCATCCCGCCGCCGAACGTCACCGGCAGCCTGCACATGGGGCATGCCCTCAACAATACTCTGCAGGATGCGCTGGCGCGTTTCTGGCGCATGCGCGGGCGCTCTGTGTTGTGGCAGCCGGGCATGGACCACGCCGGCATTGCAACACAGATGGTCGTTGAGCGCCAACTCGCCGATCGTCAGCAGAAGCGCACCGATTTCACGCGCGAGGATTTCGTCGCCAAGGTCTGGGAATGGAAGGCTGAAAGCGGCGGGACGATCATCGGTCAGTTGAAGCGCCTCGGCGCGTCCTGCGACTGGAGCCGCGAGCGCTTCACGATGGATGAGGGGCTGTCGGCCGCCGTCCGCAAGGTCTTTGTGCAACTCTATAACGAGGCCCTGATCTACCGCGACAAGCGTCTCGTCAACTGGGACCCGAAATTCGAGACCGCGATCTCCGACCTTGAGGTGGAGAATATCGAGGTCGACGGCCATTTCTGGCATTTCAAATATCCGCTCGAGAACGGCGAGACCTATCAGTTTCCGATCGCCTTCGACGAAGACGGCCACGCTGTTGAATGGGAAACGCGCGATTATATCTCCATCGCTACGACTCGTCCCGAGACCATGCTCGGCGACGGCGCTGTCGCGGTGCATCCGTCCGACAAGCGTTATGCGCCGATTGTCGGCAAGCGCTGTCACATCCCGGTCGGCGACGACAACGGCGGCAAGGGCCGGCTTATTCCGATTATCACAGACGATTATCCGGACCCGGATTTCGGCTCGGGCGCGGTGAAGATCACCGGCGCACATGATTTCAACGACTACAAGGTGGCGAAGAAGCATGGCCTGCCCATGCTCATCCTGATGGATGAGAAGGCGCGGATGCTCTCGGGCGTCGAGTATATC
>CAZSBU010000192.1:0-5132 GCA_964605055.1 uncultured Caulobacterales bacterium
CTGTGAAGCCGAGTTCCGCGATGTAGTCGAGCCGGTCTTTTATGCCTTGGAGATCGCCGCCATGTCGCCCGCCTGGCGCCTTCCGGTCAGGCGCTTCTATGATGTCGGGCGCTGAGTCATTCTCGGTGTTGCCGTTCGCGAACCGATCGGGCGTGATTAGATAGATGGCGTCTGCAGCGCTGAAGCCTTTCCGCTCCGCTGAGCCGCGCGATCTTGCGGCGAGCGGATAGGGTATGCGCGCGACTTCTATTCCGTTATCCGAGAAGATGATCGAGACGTCGCCAACTGCTGCGTCAGGCGCAATCGAGAGATCGAGAAACAAATACCCGTCATTGGGCGGACGACGCACAGTTTCGATCGTAACGCCCTTGTGGTTGATCGCAGCGTCCAGCCCGCTAACGTTCTCACCCTTGATGAGCAAGGTAAGCGTCGGATCCTTGAAGCCCGTCCACCACGAGGGCGGTTCAACGCGTTCGATAGGTCCAGCAGCGAGAGGCGCCGTGCGCGCTGCAAGCGTCGTCGCCGTCGCGTCAGCCTCTGATTCTGCGCAGGCGATCGTTCCGGCGAGGAAGAAAGTCGCAATTGCCAGAGCTCGGAAAATTCGCATCTGTTCGCCTTTCTAGCCTTTGACGCCGCCTGCGGTCAGACCCGAGACGAGATACTTCTGCAGATAAAGGAACAGAGCCGCGACGGGCAGTGAGACGATGATCGAGCCGGCGGCGAAATACCCCCAACTAGACGAAAAATCGCTGACGAAGAACCGCAAACCCACTGGCGCCGTGTACGCCGTTTCGTCTTCCATGAAGATGGCGGCGAGCACAAACTCATTCCATGCCGTCATGAAAGAAAAGAGTGCGGTCACAGCAATTGCTGGACGCGCCAGCGGGAGGATGATGGAAAAGAAAATCCTCGCGCGCGAGGCGCCATCTATGATCGCCGATTCCTCTAGTTCGAATGGGATCGAGTCGAAGTAGCCTTTCATCATCCAGACGCAAAACGGTATCGCTGTTACGCTGTAAACGATAACGAGACCGAGATAGTTATTGCCCAGCCCGAGAAATCCGACAACCAGAACATAGAGCGGGATCATCATCAGGGTTGCAGGATACATCTGCGAAACCAGGAACATCAGCATCCCTGATTTACGTCCGGGAAACCTGAAGCGGGAGAAGGCATAGGCGGCCGTGCAGGACAGCGAGATGCCTGCGACGGTCGTGAGCGCTGAAACGAGAATACTATTGGCGAGCCAGCGCAGAAGCGGGGTCTGCGTCAGTATCTCGATGAAGTTTGAAAGCGAGAATTGCGCGGGGGCCGGAATGATCGCGCGCACTCTGTCGAGTGTTGTCGGGTCCTGCGGCAGGTCGACAATGCTCAGATATTGCTGACCGGAAAAAGCAAGCGATGCGACCCACAAGATTGGGTAAATCGTCAAGATAACGATGATGATGAGCAAGACGTGGATCAGAAAGTGCCGCGGTGCGCGCTTCGTCTGGCTCATCGGTCCGCCTCCATGACGCGCGTCGCTTTGGTCTGGAAGAAACCGTACAAAAACAAGATGGCGAATATGACCATCGAATAGGCTGCGGCGTAGCCGTACTGGTATTGCTCAAAACCGATTTTGTAAGCGCGCGTCAGCAAGATTTCGTTCGCCCCGCCCGGCTCGCCGCCCGAAACAAGATAAATCACGTTGAACATGTTGAAGGTCCAGACGACCGACAGGATGATTGCGGGCAAGAGCGCTGGCTGCAGCGAGGGCAGGGTGATATCGCGGAACTTGCGCCAGGCGGATGCGCCTTCCAGGTCGGCTGCTTCGTACATTTCCTGATTGATCGACTGCAGCGCCCCGAGGCTCACGACCATCATAAACGGAAAGCTGAGCCAGCCATTGGCGACAAGGCCCGTCAGGAAAGAGGTCGCAAGCCCGTCAAACCAAGCGACAGGCTGGAATCCGAATAGCTGGATCGCCTGGTTGATGACGCCAAACTGCTCGTGGAACATGCCTTTCCACGTCAACGCAGTGATGTAACTCGGAATGGCCCACGGCAAGATCAGGAGGACCCGGTAGACCGAGCGAAACTTCAGGTCCTTCGTATTGAGTAGCAGCGCCAGTCCAAGCCCAACCGATACGCCCACAGCGACATTGGTCACCGTCCAGACGAGAGTGACAATGAGGTTCCAGTAAAAGTTCTGGTAGTCGATCGCCGGGCCTTCGGGCGTGGTCTTGACGACGCCGAGGTCGCCGAGAATGGCGGCGTAGTTGTCGAAGTAAACCCAGCGTTCGCTGAGCGGCGCGCGCTCATTCAGCAGCGTCGTGTCAGTAAATGACAGAACGACCCCGTAGAGAAACGGGAAGAACACCAAAATCAGCATGCCGGCGATCGCGGGTCCGACATAGATGTACGCGCTTCGATGCGTCTTGACGGTATCCACCAGCTGGCGCGCACCGCCGGCTGCGAAGAACCAGGTGACAAGCGCGCCCATCAAGATCGATCCGGCGTGCCCTCCGATCAGCACGCTTGATAGAGATTCGGTCGATTGAGCGGCCGCAACCTGGTCGACTGCGCCTTCGGCCGTCAGTCCCGTTCGCTGGCGTTGATAGGCGTCGGAATCTAAAGGGAGCGCGTCGTTTACCGTTAGCCCGGCATTGGCCAGGAGGCTACTTGCGCGGGCGAATGCTGAGGCGGCGGTGTCGAATGTCGCCTGTTGCTGCTCGCTCGCTGAACTGGAGACGATCTGGGCGCCAATCGCTGCGAGCGCTGCCGTCAAAAATGTGGCTGCCACCATGATGGCTGTGAGAGAGGGAGCCTTTCTCGCCCGCCACCCCAAAGCGATCGTGGCAGCCGACGCTGCGCCAAATAGCCAAAGCATACCTAGCGATCTGATTATTGCGGTCGCCTTGGGTGCGGCTGGAGCCGTCATGATTTCAATATGCGCAACGCGCGTGGGATGGGGGATTGGCGTTGCTATGCGCCAGTTCTGACCCTCTTCCGCCGATGCGCTGTTGCGGAGAAGAAGTATCTCGGGCTGTCGCGGCGCGCCCTCGATGACGTTCGAGCGGGCGTGAGCGCGCATCAGCTTCGAGCGATCAAATAACGCTTTCTCTCCACGCGCGAGAGAGCGCGGCGCAGCGGCGCTTTCCTCCGTCGAGGCTACCAATGCGCGTTCGTCGGCGTCGATTATCTCGGCCGAAAGGATAAGCGGCGACGCGCTCTTCAAGTCGGCTAGCATGGAAGCCAGCAAGGCTGCCGCGTTGGGATCGTCAATTTGTCGCCCGGCGATGGCGGCCGCTGCGCGCGCTTCGATGACGCCTGCGCGGGCGAGTTCTTCTAGCGCGAGGCGTTCTGTCGTTCGCGCGCCAAACCAGCCAATCGCAACGAGCGCGAAGAGGACGCCAATGGCAACGCCGGCAGCGGCCCATCGGATGAGCGTTGCGCCATTTTGCTTGTCGATCGCGGCCGTCACCTGGATTTCCTGTAAGCCGCGATGTTCGCTTCAATCGACGCTTGCGCCTCGTTTAGCGCCGCCTGCGGGCTAGAGGCTTCCTTTACGGTTTTCCTCAAGGCCAGCCGCAAGGGCGACCAAACGATTGTCATCTCTGCGATATTCGGCATGGGCGTCGCCGTTTCAAGCTGAGCGCGGAATGCCGAAACGATCGCGTTCGCCGCGACGGCGGGATCGTCGTACACTGCCTTGTTGGCGTGCAATTGTCCGCCTTCAATCGTCAGGATCAGGCCGGCTTCAGCGCCAACCAGAAATGCGGCGACATCATACGCGGCCTCGATGTTGGCCCCGCCTGCCGTCACATATATCCCGTCCACTTGTAGCCAAGGCGACATCGGCCGGCCGCCAGCTTCATCGATTGTGGGCAGCGGCGCGACGGCGACGGGTACGGAAGGATCTAGCTCAGCCAGAAACCACGGACCGGAGAAAACGATTGCTGTCTTGCCGGAATTGAACAGCGACGTGATCAGCGCCGTACTGGGATCGGGCGGCAGAACGCCTGCGTTATTTTTCCAGTTAAGCAATGTCTCTAACGAGGCGACGTTGCCCGGAGAGTTCAGCAGCGGCGCATCGTTTTCATCGAAAATACCGCCGCCAAAACCGTTTAGCAGCGCTGCGTGATAGAACGCCTCGGCGTAGAAATAAGCGAGGCCATACTCGCCGCGCTGAGGGTTTGTCAGCGCCTGCGCGGCGGCGATCAGTGCACCAGTTGTCCGCGGCGGCGCCGGCAACAGCTGCGTGTTGTAGATCATGGCTACGGATTTGAAGTTCAGCGGCAGGCCATAGACAACGCCGCGATAGGTGAGCGGCTCGATCATGTTCGGCAGAAATTGGCTGGCGAGGTCGTCGTCGAGGAAATACTCAATGGGCTCGAGCGTGCGTCCGGCCTCCACCCAGCCGCCGATGCGGTCATGGGCGGAGATGAAGAGGTCCGGACCATTGCCGCGCGGCGTCGCGGCGGAAATCTTGTCGCTATAGGCGTCAAAGGGAATCGCCAGCGCACGCACGCGGGGCGCACCAGGGGGCAGGCGCTCGTTGTAGATGCCAAGCACTTTCTCGAGCGCCGCTTTTTCTTGTCCTCGATAGGCGTGCCAAAGAACCAGATCATTTTCTGTAGTCGTCGCACCGCCGCATGCGGTCAATCCGGCTGCAACGGCTATTGCCAGAAGGATCCTGCTGACTAACGAGCGGGTCGCCATTTCAGGCGGCCGCTGATCGCGCCGACCGATAGGGCAGGCGAGCTTCGGTTTTTGGGTCAAATACATGCAGACGCGAGACGTCGACCGTTACGTCAACGGTGTCGCCCAGGCGAATGCCGGACGCTGCGTCTTTCGTCTTGGCGAGAATTTTCTCTTTGGCGCATCGTAGATGCAGGATGATCTCGTGCCCGAGGGTTTCGATGATCTCGACTGATCCGCGCAGCCTTGCGGCGTTTGTCCAATTATTATGCGGATCGGCGCTTGCGTGCTCAGGGCGAAATCCAACCACTAATTCCGAACCCGGACGGGCTAGAGCGCCCAGATTGTATTTCTCCGGCAGAGAAAAATGCGCGTCCCCGAAGCGCACGGTCCGCCCGTCTTCTTCCATGATCATCGTCGCCAAATTCATGTTCGGCGTACCGAGAAATCTTG
>CAZSBU010000193.1:0-1616 GCA_964605055.1 uncultured Caulobacterales bacterium
GAGCACGTCGCCGGGCATCAGGTCGGGCGTGAACTGGACGCGCTTGGCGGACAGGCCCATGAGGCGCGCGATTGACGTGACGAGCAGGGTTTTGGCGAGGCCGGGCGCGCCCACGAGAAGGCCATGCCCTCCGGCTGCCAGCGTCGCCAGCGTCAACTCGATCACATCTGCCTGACCGAAAATAACGGCGTCGAGATTGGCGCGCGCGCGGGCGAATTTTTCCGTTGCGGCTGCGAACCGTGCGGCGGCTCCCGTGTCCGTCATTTGTTCTCCTTGTCTCGCGGTGGCGTCTAATGATCGCGTGATCGTGTCATTTAGGCGTGTTTCATCGCTGGGCGTTTAAGGGTCGAGGCTCGTTTGGTCGTGAGTGTTGGTTGATCAATTCTGAAAAACCGTCACAGACAGCCTCGCCGAAAGGATGTGGTAGCATGGTCACAGGTGTAAAACATGTGCGCATTCTTGCGGTTGGTCGCATCGGATCGTCGCATGGCCGCACAATGCTTGCCACTTGCGGGTCCAGTACCCTTATCGTTACCATGCAGTGCAGCGTCACGTTACAGCGACGTTAAGCGGGGTCTGCTTGATTGCGGTTGTATTGCGGGCCGGATGCCGAGCGAGCCGTCGCGCCCGCCGGTCAAGACGGCTGGGATGAAACGTTTTTACTGCGTCCCTTGGACGCTCGTTTGAGAAGGGGCTGTATCTTGTCGTCAGAACATCAATCCGCGTCGGTCTGGGGCTTCATCAAGGGCTTTGGAAAACTGCTGATCGGCTTTTTGCTCCTGGTCCAAGGGGTAATCGGACTGGTCGTAATGCTGTTGTTTGTCGGGCTCCTCGTCAGCTTCAGCGATGGCATAGCCAGCGGCGGATCGAAGAAAGCGGCGACCGTCCCGCAGGATGCAGCGTTGTTGATCAATCCCAACGGCATTCTGGTGGAAGAAGCGGAAGTCAAAGACCCTGTCGAACAAGCGCTGGAAGAAGCCTTCGGTGGCGACACTCCAAAGCAGATCGAGGTTCATGAACTCGTTCGCGCCGTGCGTTCGGCGACGACTGACGACCGCATCAAAGGCATTGTGCTCGATATTGGCGAGCTGGGCATCTCGCCGATCAGCGCCAGCAAGATCCATGATTTCGCCGCCGAATTGCGCGCCTTCAAGGCCGCCGGCAAGAAAATCATCGCGGTCGGCGACTATTATACGCAAGAGCAGTATCTCGCCGCGGCGGAAGCCGATGAAATTTACATGCATGGCGAGGGAGCTCTCATTCTTACCGGATACGGCTCCTATTCGGTGTTCCTGAAATCATTCCTCGACAAGTTGCTCATCACAGCGAACGTCTTCCGCGTTGGCACCTTCAAGGCGGCCGTCGAGCCGTTCCTGCGAGACGACATGTCTCCGGAGGCAAAAGAAGCAAACCTTGCTTACGCCTCCTCGCTCTGGCGCCAGTATGTCGGCGCCGTCGAGGCGGCGCGCGAGCTTCCCACCGGATCAATCGATCGCTTCTCCAATCAGTACAATGACATCCTGCGCGCGGCTGGCGGCGCCTGCTGCCCGAAGGCCTGCGCCAGCCGCCCCGCCCCTGGGACGATGTCGTCGCCCAGCTGCTGCTCGAACGCCACC
>CAZSBU010000193.1:1626-5088 GCA_964605055.1 uncultured Caulobacterales bacterium
GCGCGGCTGGCGGCGACTTCGCCAAGGCGGCGCTGGACAGCGGCCTCGTTGACGGCATCAAGTCGCGCGCCGATCAACGAGCGATCCTGCGCGAGGCTTTCGGCGCCGGCGAAAAGGACGAGGAGTTCAAGAATATTTCTCTCGGCGCGTATCTGACCGCGCTTGGCGAGGAAAAAACTACTGACGCTCCCGATATCGCGATTGTCGTCGCGGCGGGCACGATTGTCGACGGCGATGCGGCTCCGGGTACGGCGGCCGGCGGCGACACCATCTCCGGCTATCTGAAAAAGGCGCGCGAGGACGAGAACGTCAAAGCGGTCGTCCTGCGCGTCGACAGCCCCGGCGGCTCCGTATTCGCTTCTGAAGTCATCCGCGAAGAAGTCGTCGCGCTGAAGGCGGCTGGCAAGCCGGTCGTCGTTTCGATGGGCTCGCTCGCGGCCTCGGGCGGCTACTGGATCTCGGCGCCGGCCGATGAGATCTGGGCCGCGCCGACGACGATAACCGGTTCGATCGGCATCTTTGGTTTCATCCCGACCTTTGAGAAGGCCGCTCAGTACTGGGGCGTCGCAATTGACGGCGTTGGAACAACCGCGCTGTCGCCGGCCGAAACGATTGGTCTTGCGCCGATCGATCCGCTGTTCGGCGATCTCATTCAGCAGAACATCGAGCATGGCTATCGCAACTTCCTCGGCGTCGTTGCCGAGGGTCGCGATCTCGACCAGTCCTATGTCGATGAAATCGGTCAGGGCCGCGTATGGATCGGCGAACGCGCGATTGAACTGAAGCTCGTCGACAAGATCGGCACGCTGGACGATGCGGTCGCTTCGGCGGCGCGCCTCGCCAATCTCGAGACATTCGATCGCGTGAAGATGATCGAGAAAGTCTCGCCGTTTCAGGCGTTCTTCGGGACGTCGGCTGCGGCGGCGATGAAAGCGGTCGGGTTCAACCGCAGCGACGCAATGGCGACGAATGTCGCAATCCGCCGGCTCGTCTCCGGCGTCGAGCGCCAGTTGCAGACGATCGCACAGTATAACGATCCGAACGGGGTCTATGCGCGGTGCGTCACCTGCGGCCAGTGAAAGGGCCGCAGCCGTCCTTACGGATTGGCGCTGGAACATTGTCGGACCCTGTCGTGTCGGAACATAATGAGGGCCGGTCTCGGCGAAACGCCGCGCCGGCCCCTTATGCCCTACACAGCCCGCGACTGACGCAGCGGCGTTACGGATTCGTGGAAGGAGGCAGGTCGATGACTGACCTCATGCGATACGCAGCGGCGCTCGAGGATCTCGGGCCAGGCAAACTTCCCCCGGTCGAGAGTTGGGATCCGGCGTATTGCGGCGACCTCGACATGGTCATAAAGCGGGACGGCACCTGGGTTCATGAGGGAACGCCCATCGCGCGCGCGCGCCTTGCAAGGCTGTTCTCGTTTCTTCTGAAGAAGGAAGGCGCGGACTATTTCCTCGTCACGCCGGTCGAAAAACTCCGCATCAAGGTGGAGGACGTCCCCTTTGTGGCCGCGCTGGCGCTGGTCGAAGACCGCGGCCCTGACCAGCGGATTTCGCTGCGCACAAATTTTGGCGAAACGATTGTCATCGGCCCGGCTCATCCGGTTTCATACCGCAAAGGCCCCCCTCCCGAGCCGAGGCGAGGGCGCCGGCGCGCGGCTTGCGCTGACGAATTGACGCCTTATGTCACGGTACGGCGCGATCTCGAGGCCCGAATCGCGCCACAGGCTTTCTTTGACATCGCCGCCTGGGGCGGGGTCGAAGAGGTCGACGGCATGGAGATGTTTGGCGTCCGCTCGGATGGCGCCTTCTTTCCGCTGCAGGACGCGCGCTCGGTATTCGGCTAACCGCACATTGAGCCGCAGGCGGTTGTCTTTGGACGCGGCGGCTGGCGGCGTCTTTATGTAAAAGGCATGCGCGAAGGGGCGGATGACGGCGATGGATGGAGTGGGTCGGGTAATGGTTCAATCTTCTGCGGGACGGTTCGCCGACGCCGATGGCGATTGGCGCAGGCGCCTTGAGGCGAATCTGCGGGCCGCGCCGGCGCAGCGCATGCGCGCGCTCTTCCGCGAGATGAACCCCCATCTGGCTTCCGACGCCCTGTTCGAGAACCGCTGGAGCCAGCCGCTGCGCGACGCAGCCGTTCTCGTTCCCATTGTCGATCGCCCTGAGGGGCCAACGGTCGTGCTGACGGTGCGTTCGGCGAACATGCCGACGCATGCGGGACAGATCAGTTTTCCTGGCGGACGCGTTCAGGATGAAGACGCGTCGCGCATCGATACGGCCTTGCGTGAGGCGCAGGAAGAAATCGGTCTCATGCGCGCGCAGGCGCGGGTGATCGGCACGCTCGGCGTTCATGAGGGCGGGCTTGGTTTTTCCGTGACGCCCGTCGTCGCCATCATCGACCCGGCGGCGCAACTCGTCGCCTGCGAACGGGAAGTCGCCGAGATCTTCGAGGCGCCGCTCGCCCATTTCGCCGACCTCAATAATCATGGTTCGGAGGAACGACGCCATGAAGGGGTGCCCTTCCGCATGTTTACCGCCCCCTATGGCCGCTATCATATCTGGGGGCTGACGGCGGGCATCCTGCGATCGCTGGGCGAGACGTTGCAGGAGAATTTTCCCGAGGGGCTCGATCCGGACCGGCGCCGATGAGCGGATCGGCTGCGCAACGCGCCGATTTCGCCTGGCTCGACGAGCCGCGCCTTCGCCGGATCATAGGCGCATTTCATTCCGAGGGCGCAGACGCCGTGCGCTTTGTCGGCGGGTGCGTTCGCGACAGCCTGTTGGGCGTTACGCCAAAGGATTTCGACCTCGCAACGCCCCTTCCGCCTGACCGCGTCATGGCGCTGTTAAAGGCGAAGGGCATTGGCGTCGCGCCGACGGGAATCGCGCATGGCACGGTCAAGGCCGTTGCCGACGGGTTCGTCGCCGAGATCACCACCTTGCGCGCCGACGTGACGACCGACGGCCGGCACGCCACCGTCGCCTTTACGACCGACTGGGCCGTCGACGCGGCGCGGCGAGATTTTACGATCAACGCCATCTATCTGACGCCGGCGCGCGAGATCCATGATCCCGTGGGCGGCATCGATGACCTCGCGGCGAAGCGGGTCCGGTTCATCGGGGCCGCGAACGAACGTATCGCCGAAGATTATCTGCGTATCCTGCGGTTTTTCCGGTTTTCTGCGCGCTTTGCCTCCAGCTTTGATGAGGCGGGGCTTGCTGCCTGCGCCGCCGCCCGCGCGGGGATAGCGCGGCTCTCGGCCGAACGAGTGGGGGCGGAGATGTCGGCGTTCCTGTCGCTGCCCGCGCCTGCGGCGTCAGTAGAGGCCATGGAAAAGGCGGGCGTCCTCGCCGCCGTCTGGCCGGCGCGCGCCCATCCTGAACGGCTCGCGGCGCTGAAGCGGCTCGACCCGTCAGCGCCGGCGCCGCTTGGCCTTGCTGCGCTCTGGGG
>CAZSBU010000194.1:0-4506 GCA_964605055.1 uncultured Caulobacterales bacterium
TGTGGCTGCGGGACTTCCGCGCGAAGCCGCAATCGCCGCGCTTACGGTCAACCCAGCGGCCATGTTTGGTCTTGAGGGTCGCTTCGGCTCGCTCGAGACAGGCAAGGTCGCCGATATCGTCGTCTGGGATGGCGATCCGCTCGAGGCCGCCTCGCGCCCCACGGCTGTTTTCATCAACGGACGCGAGACGGGGCTCGACAACCGTCAAACACAACTTCGCGACCGATATCGCGACCTCCGCCGCGGCGCGCTGCCGCACGCCTACCGCGGCGGACAATAGTGAGACGATAGTAAAAAAAGGCGATTGAGGCAGATTATTCCAAAGAACAAACGCAAAGCGATACATTCCCGCTTGAGGTGTTCGCGCTAGCAATAGGAAATCGCGCAATAGCCTTGCGTGAAGGTTCTGTCTCGGGCAGGTATAGGGCCGTTTTAAGTTTCAACCGGTGAGCCGCGCTCGCTAGGCATGCCGCTCTGATGGGCGGAGCCGGCATTATGCAACGGCGCCATGGCAATAATTAGCAGACGAACAGATGACCGAGAACATGCTGAAATTCGTCTCGCGGCCTCGCGAGACCCCGGAAAAGCGCGAAGCTGACGCGCGACGGCGCGACTTTGACGAAATCTATCGTCAGTTCGCCGCCGACGCCGCAGCTGCGCAGTCCGCGCGCTGTTCGCAATGCGGCGTCCCTTTTTGTCAGGAGCACTGCCCACTCGGCAATGATATTCCCGATTGGCTGCGCCTCGTTGCCGCCGGCCGGATGCGCGAGGCCTACGAAGTCTCGTCCGCAACCAACAACATGCCGGAAATCTGCGGGCGGATTTGTCCGCAGGACCGGTTGTGCGAAGGAGCTTGCGTCATCGAGCAGTCCGGCCACGGAACGGTGACGATCGGAGCGGTCGAATCCTACATTACTGAAACCGCCTGGGCGAATGGCTGGATCAAGCCGGTCGTTCCCGCCCGAGAGCGCGGCCTTTCTGTTGGCATAATCGGCGCTGGACCCGCTGGCCTCGCCGCAGCCGAGGAACTCCGCCGCAAGGGCTTCGCCGTTACCGTCTATGATCGCTATGACAGGCCAGGGGGTCTGCTGCTCTATGGCATCCCCAACTTCAAGCTTGAAAAATCTGTTGTCATTCGGCGTACGGATCGGTTGATTGCATCGGGCGTGCGTTTCGAGTTGAATTTCGAGGTGGGTCGCGACGCCGACCTTGCCGCTTTGCGCGCGCGCCACGACGCGATCCTGATCGCTACCGGCGTTTACGCCGCGCGAGAACTTGACTGTCCGGTGGAAACGGGTGCGCCGACGATCGCGGCGCTCGATTTTCTCACTGCTGCAAATCGCCACGGCCTTGGCGACGATGTTCCAGCGTTTCAAAGCGGCGCGCTCGACGCGCGCGGCAAACGGGTTGTGGTTATCGGCGGCGGCGACACCGCGATGGATTGCGTACGCACAGCGATCAGGCAGGGCGCGGCGGGCGTGACCTGCATCTATCGGCGCGACCGGGAAAACATGCCGGGATCGCGGCGCGAAGTCGGCCACGCCGAGGAAGAAGGCGTGCATTTTGAATGGCTGGCCGCGCCCCGCGCCATCGGCCGCAATGTAATGGCCGCGCGGATGACTCTCGGTCCGCCGGACGCGTCTGGCCGTCGCGCGCCGACGCCCGCGGCGGGAGGCGGTTTCAGCCTCGAGGCCGACATGGTCGTGAAGGCGCTGGGCTATGAAGCGGAAAATCCGCACACGGTATTTGGCGAGCCGTCTTTGCGCCTCACCCCGCGCGGAACATTGCGCGTCGATCCGGCGACGCTGGAGACCTCAGTGCCCGGCGTGTTCGCGGCAGGAGACATCGTTCGCGGCGCTTCGCTGGTTGTCTGGGCGATCCGCGACGGACGCGTGGCGGCGAAGGCGATTGCCGCCAAACTGGCCCTCGCGCCCGCGACGATGATCGCAGCGGAATAGGGTCAAGGGCCTATGGACCTCAACCAGATCACGATCGACGTGTCTTCGCTCGAAGACGCAGCTGCGTTCTACGAAGCGCTTGGCCTTGTGCGCATCGTATGGTCGCCGCCAAAATACGCGCGTTACGAATGCCCGTCAGGATCGACCACCCTGTCGCTGCATTGTGCGTCAGCGCTCATCCAATCAGGCGCAGCGCTTTACTTCGAGGTCGATAACGTAGATCGCGAAGTCGCCCGCCTCACCGCCGCCGGACTGAATTTTGCGGCGCCGCCAACTGACCAGACCTGGCGCTGGCGCGAAGCGTGGCTGACCGATCCGGACGGGCGGCGCGTCTGTATATTCCACGCCGGTCCTGATCGCCGGTTCCCGCCTTGGCGGGTTGCACAAGACAAGGAGGCACAGCGGTGACGTCGTTCGACGAACAACTCGCTATGCGCGCGCGCGCCGAGAAAATCGGCGTCTGGTCGCCCTCGGAAGAACGCGACGCCTGCGGCGTTGGCCTTATTGTTGCGATGGATGGCGCGCCGCATCGTGAAATCGTCGATCTCGCCATCAAGTCGCTGAAAGCCGTCTGGCACCGGGGCGCCGTTGACGCCGACGGCAAGACAGGCGACGGCGCGGGCGTGCGCCTCAATGTGCCGCAAAAGCTGTTTCGCGAATTTGTCGCCCGCACCGGACATGAACCCGGTACGGCCGCCATTGCGGTCGGGCAAATTTTCCTACCGCGCACGGATCTTGCTGCCCAGGACGCTGCGCGGGCAATTGTCGAGGACGAGATCCTTAAAGAAGGCTTCATCCTTTTCGGTTGGCGACAGGTGCCGGTTGACGCTACGGCACTCGGCGAGAAAGCAAACGCAACGCGCCCTGAGATCGAGCAGATCCTTTTCCATGACCCGCGCGCCCGCGATCGCGAAGCGCTAGACCGAATTCTATATATCGTCCGCCGTCGGATTGAACGGCGGATCATCGCGGCGGCGATTCCCTCTTGCTACATCTGTTCGCTTTCGAGCGACGACGTCATTTACAAAGGAATGTTCCTGGCCGAGGATATAGATAGATTTTATCCCGACTTGCGCGATCAACGATTCATCTCGCGCGTCGCTATCTTTCACCAGCGCTATTCAACGAACACATTCCCCGAATGGCGCCTCGCGCAGCCTTTCCGCCTTCTCGCTCATAATGGCGAAATCAATACGCTGCGCGGCAATATCAATTGGATGCGCAGCCACGAAGTGCCGATGGCGTCGGAAGCGTTCGGCTCAAACGCGGAAGTCATCAAGCCGGTCATTCAGGCCGGATCGTCTGATTCGGCCGCGCTCGACCAAGCCTTCGAATTGATCGTGCGCGGCGGACGATCCGCCCCCATGGCCAAATGCCTGCTCATTCCTGAAGCGTGGTCGAAGCGCGAGGCGACAATGCCGCGCCGCTGGCGAGCGCTCTACGAATATTGCAACGCCGTGATGGAGCCTTGGGACGGTCCGGCCGCCATCGCCGCATACGATGGACGCTGGGCGATCGCCGGGCTCGATCGCAGCGGTTTGCGCCCGATGCGCTACGCAGTCACCGATGATGGCGTGCTCGCTGTTGGATCCGAGGCGGGCATGTGCCCGCTCGATCCTGCGCGTATCGCCCGCCGCGGGGCGCTGGAAGCGGGATCGCTCATCGCCTTTGATTTTGATACACGCCGCTTTTATTCGACGCCAGAGATCCTCGATCACCTTTCGGCGAACCACCCCTACGAGCAGTGGCTTGAGAACATTGTCGAGCTGGGGCCGCGCATCGGTCCGGGTCCGGAAGACCGGCTTTTTGATCCCGAAGCGTTATCGCGCCGTCAGATCGCCGCGGGCTACACGCTCGAAGAGATTGACCTCGTCCTGAAGCCCATGGCGGAGGAAGGGAAAGAAGCAGTCGGGTCCATGGGCGACGATGCGCCGCTTGCGATTCTATCCGATGAATACCGTCCGCTATCGCATTATTTCCGGCAAAAGTTCAGTCAGGTGACGAACCCGCCAATCGATCCATTGCGCGAGACCCGCGTGATGAGCCTTAAGACGAGGTTCAAGAATCTTGGCAACATTCTTGCCTCCGATGAGACGCAGACGGACGTTTTCGTACTGGAGAGTCCGTTTCTGTCGAACGGTATGTATCAGCGGCTGCGCGAGTATGTCGGGGCGGCGGCGGTGGACATCAGTTGCCTATATCAGCCGCCGGGCGACGCAGGCAATGGCGAGTCGCTCCGCGTAGCGCTTGAAGCTGTCCGGCGCGAGGCGGGCGCGGCAGTCCGGGCGGGCGCCCAGCACATCGTCTTGTCCGACTTTGGGCAAGGGCCTGGCCTTGCCGCCATTCCAATGATTCTTGCGGCGGGCGCCGTGCATGCGCACCTGACAAACGAAGGCTTGCGCACTTACTGTTCGATCATCGTTCGCTCGGCGGAGTGCGTCGATCCTCATTATACGGCGGTTCTGATTGGCGTCGGGGCGACGGCAGTCAATCCCTACCTCGCCTGCGAGACAATCGCCGCCAATCACGCGCGCGGCGATTACGGCGG
>CAZSBU010000194.1:4516-5075 GCA_964605055.1 uncultured Caulobacterales bacterium
TGACGCTCGGTCAGACGATCTACAACTATAAATGCGCAATTGAGGCGGGGCTTCTGAAGATCCTGTCCAAGAGCGGAATCTCGGTGATTTCGTCCTATCGCGGCGGATGCAATTTCGAGGCGCTGGGCATTTCACGCGCGCTGGCAGCGGCCTGCTTTCCGGGCGCGCCGTCGCGCATCTCCGGCATTGGCCTTCCGTTTCTAGAACGCAATACCTGCGCCCTGCATGCGCGCGCCTTTGCCGAGGCGACGCCTGTCCTGCCGGTCGGGGGCTTTTATCGACGCCGGACACGCGGGGAACGCCACGCTTTTGAGGCGCAGCTTGTCCATGACCTGCAAGAGGCGGTGCGCAACGAGGATTACACCGCCTACAAACGATATTCGTCGGCGCTTGGCGAGCAAAAACCGCTTCAGCTGCGCGACCTGCTGGCGATCAGGCCGCTCGGTCCGGCGCTTGATCTTGCAAAGGTCGAAGCCGTGACCTCGATCCGCCGGCGGTTCGTCACGCCCGGCATGTCGCTCGGCGCGCTGTCGCCGGAAGCCCACGGCGCGCTCAACAT
>CAZSBU010000195.1:0-3147 GCA_964605055.1 uncultured Caulobacterales bacterium
CCGACCCTCGCCTCCGGGATCGTGGTGCTGATGATGGAGAGCCCGCCGGTGTCGTCGATGTACAGCGGCAGGTTATCGAGCGCGCGCGTCGCATCGTAAATACGATCAAACTCCTCCTGATCAATTTCACCGCGACGGATACTGATGGAGGAAACGCGTGCGGTCTCGGCGATGATCCGCGTTGCAAGTTGGTCCGCTGACATTTCGAGCGAGAAGAAACCGACGACGGCCCCTTCAGCCGGCTTCAATACGCCGTTGGCGTCGCACTCAAATCGACAGGCGCGCGCCGCGTTGACGGCGATGTTCGTCGCGAGCGAGGTCTTGCCCATCGACGGCCGCCCAGCGAGAATGATGAGATCTGACGGATGCAGACCCCCCATCATCTTGTCGAGATCGGCAAAGCCTGTCGTTACGCCGGCTAACCCGCCGCCGCGCTTGAAGGCCTTCTCAGCGATTTCAAGCGACTCGACCATGGCGTGACGGAACGTCTTGAAACCGCCGCCATACTTGCCCGTTTCAGCGAGGCGGTAGAGCGCCTGTTCGGCTTCCTCGAGTTGCGCTGCTGGCGCGTCGCCGAGGCGCGCCATACGCGCGCGGTCGATCATGGATCCGCCAATGTCCATCAACCCGCGGCAGACTGAGAGGTCGAATACGATGCGCGCATATTCCGGCGCGCTCGCAATCGAGGGCACATTGGCGGACAGTTGTTCCAGATATCGCCTGCCGCCTGCTTCGCGAAAACCCGCGGACGTATTCAGGTAGGCGTCGATGACAACGGCTGACGCGAGCCTTCCTGTGTTGATGAGAGCTTCGCACGCCTCGTAGATCAGCCTGTGCACCGGATCGAAGAAATGCTCCGCCCTCAGGGATGTGGATACGCGATGAAAAATTTCATTATCAAAGAGGATCGCGCCGAGGATCGCTTGCTCGGATTCAATGCTGAACGGTATACGACCATCAGCATCAGGAATAGCGCCCTTTTCGGGAATGTTTGCGATTGCGCCCTCGGCCATGAACTGCAGAGAGCATAAAAAAAACCGGCCGTCGAGCGGCCGGCTTCGTTTCGTTTTCCACTGCAATGTGGATGTCCTCAGTGCGCCTGTAAAATCAAGCGCCTGACGACGACTCCGCTATAAAGATTATGCTGCGTCGTCGTCAGTTGCGGGCGCTGCGCCGGCCGCCTCGTCAAAAAATTCGGCGGCATCCGTTTCATCTGTATCCTGATCGTCCACGGTCTTGCCGAGTACGTTTTCGCCGCGCGCCTGACGTTCGGCCTCATCGGTCGAACGAGCGACATTGATTGTGATCGTCGCCGAGACCTCAGGGTGCAGCGATATGCGCACTGAGGAAAGGCCCAGCGTTTTCAGCGGCCGATCAAGGCGTACTTGCGTGCGCTCGATCGAAACGCCTTCAGCCGAGGCAGCTTCAGCGATGTCGCGGGTCGAAACCGACCCGTAAAGCAGACCCGCTTCCGAGGCTTGCCGAATGATGACGAATGAGCGGCCGTCAATTTTCACGGCTGCGCCTTCTGCGTCTTTGCGGCGTTCGAGGTTACGCGCTTCAAGATCGACGCGCTGGGCTTCAAACGCCTTCCGGTTCGCTTCGTTGGCGCGCAGCGCTTTTTTCTTTGGCAACAGGTAATTGCGCGCGTAGCCGGCGCGCACTTTCACGACGTCGCCCATCTGGCCGAGATTTTCGACCCGTTCGAGAAGAATGATTTCCATGTCCGTTACTCCGCCGCGTAGGGCAGCAGCGCAAGGAAGCGCGCGCGTTTGATGGCGCGAGCGAGTTCACGCTGCTTTTTCTGGGAAACGGCGGAGATGCGCGAGGGCACGATCTTGCCGCGTTCTGAGACGAAACGCTGGAGCAGTTTCGGATCCTTGTAGTCGATTTTCGGCGCGTCGTCTCCCGAGAAGGGGCAGGTCTTCCGACGGCGCATGAATGGTTTGGCCATGATCTATCCCTTCCTTAAAACCGGCGCGGGCGGTCGCCGCCGCCGCCAAAGCCGCCACGGTCGCCTCTGTCGCGGTCGCCGCCGCCGAAGCCGCCGCGGTCGCCTCTGTCGCGGTCGCCAAAGCCGCCGCGATCGCGTCCGCCGCCTTCGCGCCCGCCGTCACGTCCGCCTTCGCGCCCACCTTCCCGGTCGCGCCGGCTGAGTACGGGCGAGGGATTTTCATCATGCTCCTCGACGCGGATCGTCAGAACACGAAGGATGTCTTCGTTGATCTTTTCCTGGCGCTCGAGTTCGTGAACCGCAGCCGCTGGCGCGTTGATATTGAACAGGCTGTAATGGCCCTTGCGGTTTTTCTTGATCTTGTACTGGAGCGAACGCAGGCCCCAATATTCGGTTTTGGCGATCTTGCCGCCATTGTCCGTGACGATTTTCTGAAGCGTCTCGGTTAACGCTTCGACCTGCGCCGGAGAGATGTCCTGGCGCGCAATGAAGATATGCTCGTAAAGCGGCATCAGCCTGCTCCTCGTCGGGGCGACGGACGTCCGGACGGCGCGAGGATGGTGCGCTATGTCTGACGTTTGGCTCGGCGTCTGGGCGGGACCATCCCGCATACCCAATCCGCTTGAAAAGGGATTGGGCGACACCGACCGTCGCTTGGGAGCGCGGAGGTAGCCGATGGCCCCTAGATTGGCAAGCGATGTTTGGCGGCGGGAGCGTTGTATGCGCCGCAAAGGCGTCGTAGGCAATTATGAACCTGCGGTAAGCAGGCGACTGGGCAACTCATTTAACCGGCCGCGGACACGGAAACGAACCGCGCAGGTCGGAAGAAAAAACTCTGAGGAAACAACTCCATGGCTCGCTGTTTCGTATTCCCTGGGCAGGGCAGTCAGGCCATGGGCATGGGCCGGGCGCTGGCGGCGGCTTTCCCGGCGGCGCGGGAGGTATTTCAGGAAGTCGACGATGCGCTCGGCCAGCGCCTGTCGCGCGTCATGTGGGACGGTTCCGATGAGGAACTGAACCTCACCGCCAACGCGCAACCCGCGCTAATGGCCCATTCGCTCGCCATGGTCCGGGTGCTTGAGGCCGAAGCCGGCCTCGATATCGCTGACGCAATGTTCGTCGCCGGACATTCCCTCGGCGAATATTCGGCCCTGTGCGCCGCAGGCGCGCTTTCGCTCAGCGATACGGCGCGC
>CAZSBU010000195.1:3157-5050 GCA_964605055.1 uncultured Caulobacterales bacterium
CCTGCGTCAGCGCGGCGAGGCGATGCAAGCGGCGACGCCGCCCGGAACGGGCGCCATGGCCGCGCTTCTCGGCATCGACATTGAAGGCGCTGAACGCGCAATTACGGCCTCCGCAGGCGAAGGGCCCGCCGCCAATGAGACATGCGAAATCGCCAACGACAACGCGCCAGGCCAGGTCGTTATCTCAGGCCATCGGGCGCGCGTTGAGCGCGCCGTCGAGGCGTCGAAACGCGAAGGCGCGAAAATGGCGAAACTGCTGCCTGTGTCGGCCCCATTCCATTCATCGCTGATGGCGCCGGCGGCCGAGGCAATGCGATCGGCCCTTGCGCAAGCCGCCCTGAAAGCGCCTGTCGTGCCGCTCATCGCCAACGTTACCGCCCGGGATACAACGAACCCGGACGAAATCCGCCGGTTGCTCGTCGAGCAGGTGACGGGCCGCGTGCGCTGGACAGAAAGCGTCTCGTTCATGGCTGAGCGCGGCGTCGACTTGTTCGTCGAGGTCGGCACGGGCCGCGTGCTCGCCGGCCTGATGAAGCGCATCGCGCGCGAGGCGCGGCTCGTCAGCGTCGGCGATCCGGCCGATATCGATGCTTTCCTGAAACTTTAGAAGGCCATGAAACAGCCCAGAAAGAGGAGCTAACAATGTTCGACCTGACCGGCAAATGCGCGCTTGTAACGGGCGCGACGGGCGGCATCGGTGGAGCGGTTGCGCGCGCACTGCATGCGCGCGGGGCTTCGGTCGCACTCTCGGGGACGAAGGCGGAAAAACTCGAGGGGCTCGCCGCCGAGCTCGGGTCCCGCGCCTTCGTCAGCCCTTGCAATCTCTCCGATCTCGACGCGGTCGATGCGCTGCCAAAGTCGGCGAGCGAAGCAATGGGCGGACTGCATATTGTCGTCTCGAACGCTGGCGTCACCCGCGACACCTTGATGATGCTGATGAAGCCCGAGATGTGGGACGAGGTCATCCGGGTCAATCTCACCGCCTATTTCCGGCTCGCCAAGGCGTCGCTGCGCGGCATGACGAAACAGCGGTTCGGGCGCATTATCGGCGTCGCCTCGATTGTTGGCGTTACCGGTAATGCGGGGCAGGCGAACTACGCCGCCTCAAAGGCTGGGATGATCGGCATGACGAAATCACTGGCGCAGGAAATTGCATCGCGCAACGTGACGGTAAACTGCATCGCGCCGGGTTTCATCGCGACCCCCATGACGGACGCGCTCAATGACGCGCAGCGCGCGGCGATTCTCACGAAGATCCCCGCCGGGGTCATGGGGACGCCCGACGACATCGCCGCCGCCGCCGTGTACCTCGCGAGCGAGGAGGCCGGGTACGTCACCGGGCAAACCCTGCATGTCAATGGCGGCATGGCGATGATCTGAAAATCGCGGTCATGGCTCGCGCGCGATCACTGATGGGATGGGGCCTAGGTGAAGCCGATGAGGCGTGCAATACTCGGAACATTCGCCCGGGACGTGCGCGCGCGTTTCTCGAGCCCTCAAGTCTCGCGTCGTCAAGCCGTTGCAACAAAGATAAATTTGCCGTAAGCGCGCCCGAATCCGTCGAACAAGCGACCTGCCTTGCGGGCGCGGCAAACGACGGCGGTTAAACGTCGGATTAGTTAAACGTCGCGTGACTCTCGCCGGCCCTGCCGGTTGTTTCGCCGGATTTCCTGGAAGGAGCTTTGAATGTCTGATCTTGCTGAACGCGTTAAGAAAATCGTCGTCGAGCATCTCGATGTCGATCCGGGTAAGGTCGAACCCAAGGCGAGCTTCATCGACGACCTCGGCGCCGACAGTCTCGACATCGTCGAGCTTGTTATGGCGTTTGAAGAAGAGTTTGACGTCGAGATCCCTGACGACGCCGCCGAGACCATCCAGACGGTCGGCGACGCG
>CAZSBU010000196.1:0-1201 GCA_964605055.1 uncultured Caulobacterales bacterium
TCTATGAGGGCGAGAATATGCTCGTCATTCATCCCGACGAATGTATCGATTGCGGGGTTTGCGAGCCGGAATGTCCTGTTGAGGCCATCAAGCCCGACACAGAAGACGACCCGGACGGAAAATGGCTGAAGCTCAATTCCGAATACGCCAAAGTATGGCCGAACATCACCCGAATGAAAGAGCCTCCGGCTGACCGCGAGCAGTTCGTAAGTATCACAGACAAGCTCGAAAAGTTTTTCAGCCCGAATCCCGGCAACGGGGATTGAAGCGCCCCCCATGACGTGTGGGTATCGGAGCCTTGGAAATTTCGCTTTATGTTGCAATGGCTTGCCGCCTTCGCTTGCGTTGGCAGGCCCGGCGTCATGCGTAAGCGCAGTTGTAAAACTGCCAATTTTGTGATAACTACAAACCTAGCAGGAATCCGGTGAATCGTCGGGACTTTACATCCAGCGCCGCTCAGGAACTGGGTGCAGAGACCACTTTTCATGTGTTTGGAAAGGACAGGAAACAGAATGGCAAAGAAGTCTGACAGCCGCACACTCGCATTTGGCGTAGGTCAAAGCGTGGTTTACCCCGCCCACGGGGTCGGAAAAATCACGGGTGTAGAGAAACAGACCGTCGCCGATATGCAACTTGAAGTGTATGTTGTCGCCTTCGATCAAGACAAGATGATCCTGAGGGTGCCCACAAACCGGGCGGAAGCTTCCGGGATGCGCGCCCTTGCGGGCTCCCAGCTTGTAGAAGACGCCCTGCGCACCCTGGGCGGCAAGGCCCGCATAAAGCGCACCATGTGGTCGCGGCGCGCGCAGGAATATGAAGCCAAGATCAATTCCGGCGACATGAAACTCGTCGCCGAAGTCGTGCGCGACCTTTACCGCGGCGACGATCAGCCGGAGCAAAGTTATTCCGAACGCCAATTATTCGAAGCCGCGCTCGACCGGATGGCCCGCGAAGTCGCCGCCGTCCGCAATGTCGATCTCGGCAAGGCGATAGAGGAACTTGAGGGCGTTTTGAAAAAGAAAACAGCAGCGGCGGCGGCCGCGTAAAGCGCCGCTCAAGCCAGCAGTTCAATCTGCAGCGGATGGCGCACATCGATTGACGGGCCGTTGATGAATTCAACCTCGCCGCGCACGCGGGGCATCTCGCTGGCGTCCGGCGCGTCCGCCACGGACGGCTCGGTGTCGATCAGGCGGATGACCTG
>CAZSBU010000196.1:1211-3387 GCA_964605055.1 uncultured Caulobacterales bacterium
ATGAATTCAACCTCGCCGCGCACGCGGATCCGGACGTCCTGAAGCGCGGCGAGATCAAAACCGGTTTTCAGCCACCGCCCGTAAAGCGCGCTTGCGGCGCCGGCGGTGAAATCGGTGCGATAATCCTCGCCAAAATTGAGATAGAACCGCGAGGAGAACTTAGCGGCGCGCATCACAACGCCTTCGATTAAATTGTACCCGCCGATAGCGCCGGCCGCATCGGCGGCGGCGAAAATCCGGTAGTCCGGCAGCGCCCAAAGTCCGCGCCGTGATTGACGCGCGATCGCTTCCGTCGCCAGCAGGATTTTGATCTGCTCATGGTCCGTGGTTTCAGGAGTGACGCGAACGGCGCCGTCAGCAGCCAGCAGCGCCTGCAGGCTGTGATCGCTGTCTTGCGGCTTGGCCAGCACCCGGCGCACGCCCCAGCGCGTCGGCGCCATCGCATCGGCAATCTCGATGGTCCCCCTCAAGTAGTTTTCCAGCGCGCGGCGCGACTGTTCGAAATGCGCCGGAGTCTCCTCAGTCAGTCTGTACAGCGGCGGCGCCATGACATCCGCGAGGAGATACTCCTGCCCGTCTGCCGCGAACCGGTCGCCCGATACCGCCTTTGCGCTCGTAAGCGTTGTCGCGGCCCTGGCGCTAATGGGAGCGAATGCGGCAAGCCCGGCGAGAAAAGCGCGCCGTCTCATCCGGAGGTGACGCGCACTTTCGACTGCGCCTTGCGGCCGGCGTGATCGACGACGGTCACGTCGTAAAATCCCGCGCGCGCGGGACGCCAGATTGAACGCCCGCTGGTTGCTTCTTCGGGCAAAGGCTCGCCATTCACATACCAGCGATAATCGCCCTCGCCGCCGCGCGCCGCTAGCGAAAATCCGCGATCATCCGTACCCAGAAATATTTCGACGCCGTTGCGCGGAAAGATGATTTGCGGCGGCGCCCGATCCGCGGAACGTTCAAACCGCGCCATGGCGAGCAGCGGCGCCTCATCTGTTTCCTCTTGTTTCACGCCGCCTTCATTCAGCCCCTGACGGTCGAGCATGTCGAATATGTCAACCAATAAGGGCGCGGCGGTATTGCGCCCCGTCGCGCCGGGCCGCGGCGCGCCATCGGCCCGCCCAACCCACACCACAACGGTGTAACCGCCGCCATGACCGCCAGCCCAGGCGTCGCGAAAACCATAGGACGTGCCGGTCTTGTAGGCGATGCGCGTCGCCTTGCGTGAAAGATCGGATGGCGCGCGGCCTTCGAGCGCCGGCGCGTCAGCCAGAATGGACGAGACGCGCGCCGCCGTGCGTTCAGAAAACAGGCGGTACGATTTGGGCGTGGCGGTTGTCTCCTCTTCGGTCCAGACCAGCGGCGCGACTTCACCGCCAGCGCCGAGCCCGGCGTAGAGCGTTGCGATTTCCTGCGCGGAGATCCCGGCGCCGCCAAGCGCCAGCGCAAGCCCCAGCGATTTGTCAGCCTTCGCCGGGGATTTAAGATCAATCCCGGCGGCGCGCAGCAAGGACGCGAAGCGCGCGGCGCCGATGCGGTCGAGCGCGCGCACCGCGGGAACATTCAGCGAATGCTGGAGCGCTTCGCGGACGCTGACTTCGCCGCGGAAAGTGTTATCGAAATTTTCCGGCGCATAATCGCCGAAGGCGTGCGGCATGTCGTCGATCACCGTGTCGGGCGAGGCGAACCCGTTTTCGAAAGCGAGGCCATAAATGAACGGCTTCAACGTCGATCCGGGCGAACGCGTCGCCGCTGTCAGATCAATCCAGCCGCCTTTCACATCAAGACCCGATGAGCCGACACTGGCGCGCACGGCGCGGGTCTTGTTCTCAACAATCATCAGCGACGCGGTGGCGCCGTCATCGAAGCGGGAAACATATTGCTGTAACATTGCTTCCGCCCGCCGCTGCAGCGAAGCGTCGAGCGTTGAGGCCGTGACGCCGGGCTCTTCAGTCTGCGCAAGCCGTAAAGCGGTGTGATAGGCCATGCGCGGCAGCGGATGGCGCCGGTCCGGCAGACGCGCTTCGTCGGCGTCCTCCGCCAAAGTTTCCACCAGCGCGCCGGCGGCGGCGAGTTTGGTGAGAATCTCCTTGCGCGCAGCGCGCGCCGCTGCGGGCCGCAAATCCGGACGGCGCGCTTCCGGCGCCTGCGGCAGCGCGATCAGCAGCGCCTGTTCTGCGTC
>CAZSBU010000196.1:3397-5050 GCA_964605055.1 uncultured Caulobacterales bacterium
TCGCGGCCCGCACGCCTTCGATGTTGCCGCCATAAGGGGTGAGCGTCAGATAAAGTTCAAGGATTTCACGCTTCGTCAGCCGCCGCTCGATCTGCAGCGCACGGATCATTTCTGCGGCCTTTGCGGCCAGCGTTCGCTTGCGCGGCTCCAGCAGCCGCGCCGTCTGCATGGTGATGGTCGAGGCGCCGGAGACGATGCCGCCTGCCTTCGCCGAGGTGACGCCAGCCCGCACCACCGCCAGCGGATCGACGCCCCAATGGGAATAGAACCGCTTGTCTTCCACTGCGATCAGCCGCTCGACAAAGAGCGGATCGATCTGGTCGAGATCGCCCTCGAATCGCCAGCGGCCTTCCTTCGTGGCGAAAGCGTGCAGCCATTCGCCGTTGCGGTCGGTGACCAGCGGCGACAAATCGCCCGCGCGCGACAAGGGCGGCGGGAAGAGAAGATCGAGGGCTGCGATGGTAAGCAGGCTTGCAACCGCAATGAATGACAGCTTGCTCCCGGCGCCCCATCCTTCGCGACGCCAAAATCTCCTCATCCTGAGGGCGCGCATGAAATGCGCGCGTCGCGAAGGACGAGGAGATTTTGGCTCCTCAGGATGAGGAGGCTCTATGTTTACGCCGACGCTCACTGCGCCGCGGCGATGGCGATGCGCCCGGCCTCCGTGCGCGCAAACGCGCCGGGCCGGTACATATCTTCGATGACGGCGCCAGGCATCACGAACTGTCCCGGCGTCACGGCGCGCACCACGTAAGCCAGCGTGAAGCGGTCCCGCCCGTTTACATCGACAGCCGCAACGAAACGGTCGTCGCGCGCTTCGGCGACGCGAGGATAGGAAAGCGCGCCGATCCAGGCGTAAGGACCGTTATTGCCTTCGCCGCCCGCATCATCCGGATTGAGCACGGTTTCAATCTCGAGCCCCGCCGGCAACAGATCGGCGATCACCGCCGGATGCACGCGCTGATCGGAGGCGACGCCGGTGATCACCACAACGAGGCGATCATTCTGGCGCACCGTCGACAAGTCCGCGGGCCCGCCGTCGCGGGTGGCGACGCGCTTGGTCAGGGTGAAGCCCTGCGCGGCGGCCGGCGGCGCTGACTTCGGCGCGCCGGAAACCGTCAGCGAGCGGAAGATCTGCCCCTCGCCATCATTGCGCCAGGTCATGCCCCCGGCGATTTCGGCATCGTTCGGCGCAAAGGACGGGGCCGGCGCCAGATCCGCGAGCTCCCTGCCGTTGACAGAAAGCTCGACCGCTTCGCCGGTGCGCAGGAGCGCCTGCGCCGCCAGCAGCGTGAAGGCTTTCTCCTGCGTGTGCATCGCGGCCGGCTCTTTCATGTCGGTCGTCAGCTGCGCGGTCAGCGCTTCGGTCTTGTCGGTTTGCTCCGCTTCGACCGCGAGCGCCAGAACGCCCGCCGTATCGCGCAAGGTCGTCTGGTAATAGTCGCCGCGATTTTGCCAGCCATGGGCTTCTATCGCTTTCTTGAACGCGCTGTTCGAACGCGCGCGGTCGCCCATCATGGCGAGCGCCGCGCCGATATGCGCGCGCGCCAGCGGGCTCGGCGTTTCATCGAGCAAGGCGTCGTGGAAATAGCGCAGATCCGACAGATCCGGCTGCCCGGCGCGCGCGAAGGTGGCCGCGAGTATCACCGCATC
>CAZSBU010000197.1:0-5029 GCA_964605055.1 uncultured Caulobacterales bacterium
CCAAGGAAGAAGGCGGCCGCCACACGCCGTTCTTCACCAACTACCGTCCGCAATTCTACTTCCGCACGACCGACGTGACCGGCATCGTGACGCTTAAAGAGGGCGTCGAGATGGTTATGCCGGGCGACAATGTTGAAGTGAACGTTGAGCTGATCGTGCCGATCGCCATGGAAGAAAAGCTGCGCTTCGCTATTCGCGAAGGCGGGCGGACCGTCGGCGCCGGCATCGTCGCCAAGATTGTGAAGTAACGAGATTTCCGGGGCGGCTCTTTGGTCGCCCCGGATCGCCCAAAGCCTCTGAATTCGTCTTTGAACTCGATCGACTGAACTGGAAAGCGTTTCGTCATGCAGCAGAATATTCGCATCCGCTTGCGCGCCTTCGATCATCGCGTGCTCGATTCCTCGACGCGCGAGATCGTCAATACTGCCAAGCGCACGGGCGCGCAGGTTCGCGGCCCCATTCCGCTGCCGACGCGTATTGAGCGTTTTACGGTCAACCGCTCGCCGCACATCGACAAGAAGAGCCGCGAGCAGTTCGAAATGCGCACGCATAAGCGCGTGCTCGATATTGTGGACCCGACCCCGCAGACCGTGGACGCGCTCATGAAGCTCGACCTGTCGTCCGGCGTCGACGTTGAGATTCGCCTCGGCGCCTAAGGGCGGTCCGGGCAAGGAGAATGATGATGCGCACTGGGCTCATCGCGAAAAAGATCGGCATGACCCGCATTTATCGGGAAGACGGCGAGCATGTGCCCGTCACCGTGATGCATGTTGAAAATTGCCAGGTCGTTGGCCATCGCACGGTCGAGAAGAACGGTTACACCGCGCTGCAACTTGGCGCGGGCGCGCGCAAGGTGAAGCGCACGACGAAGGCCGAGCGCGGCCAGTTCGCCGCCGCCAATGTCGAGCCGAAGGCGGAAGTCGTTGAGTTCCGGGTTTCGGAAGACAACCTAATCGATGTCGGCTCGGAACTGTCAGTCCAGCATTTCCTTGAAGGCCAGAAAGTTGACGTTACCGGCGTCACCATCGGCAAGGGATTTGCCGGCGCCATGAAGCGCCACAACTTTGGCGGCTTACGGGCGACGCACGGCGTGTCGGTGTCTCACCGTTCGCACGGCTCTACGGGTCAGCGCCAGGACCCCGGCCGCGTCTTCAAGAACAAGAAGATGGCCGGGCACATGGGCGACGTGCGCTGCACCACGCAAAACATTGAAGTGGTGCGTACGGACGACGCGCGCGGGCTCATCCTGCTCAAAGGCGCTGTCCCCGGGCCAAAGGGCGGCTGGGTAATGATCCGCGACGCCGTTCGTTATCCGGCGCCCGCCGACGCGCCGCGTCCCGGCGCGCTGCGCGCCGGCGTTGCAGCGGCGTCAACGGCTGCGTCCGCCGAAGCATCTGAAGGTGCCGAATAATGAAACTCGACGTCCTCAATATCGACAACGGCAAGGCGGGCTCGATCGACCTCGATGAGGCGGTATTCGGGCTTGAGCCGCGCGCGGATATTCTTCACCGCATGGTCGTGTACCAACTGGCCAAGCGCCAGCAGGGCACGCACAAGACCAAGCCCCGCAACGAGGTGAAGGCGACCTCGAAGAAGATGTACAAGCAGAAAGGCTCCGGCGGCGCGCGTCACGGCAACAAGGCCGCGCCCCAGTTCCGCGGCGGCGGCACGGCGCATGGTCCGCGTCCCCGCAGCCACGCCATCGATCTACCGAAGAAGGTTCGCAAGCTGGCGCTGCGGCATGCCCTTTCGGCGAAACAGGCGGCGAACGAGCTCGTCATTCTCGACGATATCCGTTTGCCCGACATGAAGACGAAGGCGTTCTCTGAGCGGCTCGGCGCGCTTGGCTTCGCCAATGCTCTGATCGTTGACGCGGTCGTCGATGAGAACGTGGCGCGCGCTGCGCGGAACATTCCGGACATCGACGTGCTGCCGGTGGTGGGCGCGAACGTTTACGACATTCTGCGCCGACGCCAACTCGTGTTGACGCGCGCTGCGGTTGAAGGGCTGGAGGCTCGCCTGAAATGAAAAAGCCAACAAAGAAAATCGCCGCTGTCGCGGGCGCAGCCGAACGCCATTTCGATACGCTGATCGCGCCTGTGATCACCGAGAAATCGACGATTGCTGGCGAAAACAATCAGGTTGTCTTCCGCGTGCCGATCGAGGCCACAAAGCCTCAGATCGCCGATGCGGTCGAGACGCTGTTCAAAGTAAAGGTGAAGGCGGTCAACACGCTGCGGGTCAAAGGAAAGCAGAAGCTCTTCCGCGGCCGACCCTACACCCGCTCCACCATCAAGAAAGCCGTCGTCACCCTCGAGGACGGCCACTCAATCGACGTGACGACGGGCCTCTAGGCGCGGACGCAAGGACAGGTTTGATCCATGGCACTCAGAACCTTTAACCCGACGTCGCCTTCACGGCGCCAGCTGGTCCTCGTGGACCGCAGCGATCTGTGGAAGGGCCGGCCCGAGAAGACCCTTACCGAGGGTCTGAATTCCGCAGGCGGACGGAACAACCATGGCCGCATCACAATGCGCCGTCGTGGCGGCGGCGCGAAGAAGCTCTATCGCGTGATCGACTTCAAACGTCGCAAGTTTGATATCGAGGCCAAGGTCGAACGTCTTGAATATGACCCGAACCGCACTGCATTTATCGCGCTCGTCAAATATCTCGACGGCGAGCTGCGCTACATCATTGCGCCCCAGCGGCTTAAAGAAGGCGACAAGATCATCTCGGGCGAGAAGGTCGACGTGAAGCCCGGCAACGCCATGCCGCTCCGAGCGATCCCGGTCGGCACGATCGTGCACAATGTTGAACTGAAGCCTGGCAAGGGCGGGCAGATCGCCCGCGCGGCCGGATCTTACGCCCAGCTCGTCGGACGCGACGGTCCGATGGCGCAGGTGCGCATGCAATCGGGCGAAGTTCGTCTTATTCCGGGCGATTGCATCGCTTCCATCGGGGCCGTCTCGAACCCCGACAACATGAACGAGAACATCGGCAAGGCTGGCCGCAATCGCCATAAAGGCATGCGTCCTTCCGTTCGCGGCGTCGCCATGAACCCTGTCGATCACCCGCATGGCGGCGGCGAGGGACGGACGTCCGGCGGCCGTCACCCTGTTTCGCCCTGGGGCAAACCCACTAAGGGCCGCAAGACCCGCAGCAATAAACGCACTGACAAGCTCATCATTCGTTCGCGGCACGCCCGCAAGAAGAACGGCTAGGGGCTGGAGAGAGATATGCCACGTTCAGTCTGGAAAGGCCCTTTCGTCGACCGCTACCTCCTCAAGAAAGCTGAGGAGACGCAGGGCGGCGCGCACAAGGGCGGCATCAAGACCTGGTCCCGCCGGTCGACGATCCTGCCTCAGTTCATTGGGCTCACATTCAACGTTTACAACGGCCAGAAGTTTATTCCGGTCCATGTGACGGAAGACATGGTCGGCCACAAGCTCGGCGAGTTTTCGCCTACGCGCACCTATTACGGCCACGGCGCGGACAAGAAGGCGAAGAGGAAATAGTCATGGGCCAGAAAAAGAACCCGCGACGCGTCGCCGAGAATGAGGCGATGGCCAAGGGCAAGATGATCCGTACGTCGCCGCAGAAGCTGAATCTCGTTGCCCAGATGATCCGCGGCAAGAAGGTTGAGACGGCGCTGGCTGACCTGACGTTTTCGCGCAAGCGCGTGGCCCAACAGGTCAAGCTTGTGCTCGAAAGCGCGGTTGCGAACGCTGAAAACAATCACGATCTCGACATCGACGCGCTCGTTGTCGACCAGGCCTACGTTGGCAAGAACATGGTGTTGAAGCGCTGGACGCCTCGCGGTCGCGGACGCATGGGCCGGATTTTCAAACCTTTCGCCGAAATCACGATTGTCGTCCGCCAGGTTGAGGAGGCCGCGTAATGGGTCAGAAAGTAAACCCGATCGGGCTTCGCCTCGGCATCAACCGCACGTGGGATTCCCGCTGGTTCGCCGCAACAGGCGCCTATGCAGATCTTCTGCATGAAGATCTCGCGATCCGGAAATACATCAACGACAAACTCAAGCAAGCGGGTGTGTCGCGCATCATCATCGAGCGGCCGCACAAGAAATGCCGCGTGACGATCTACACCGCCCGTCCGGGCGTTGTGATCGGCAAAAAAGGCGCGGACATCGAAAAGCTTCGCGGCGAATTGCAGAAATTCACGAAGTCGGAAACGTCGTTAAACATCGTCGAGATCCGCAAGCCGGAAATCGACGCCATGCTGGTGGCTGAAAACATCGCCCAGCAGCTTGAACGCCGCGTCGCCTTTCGGCGTGCGATGAAGCGGGCGATGCAGACGGCGATGCGCATGGGCGCGCTTGGCATCCGCGTCAACGTCTCGGGCCGCCTCGGCGGCGCCGAGATCGCGCGGATGGAATGGTACCGCGAAGGCCGGGTGCCTCTGCACACGCTGCGCGCTGACATCGATTACGGCATGGAGCACGACCCGATGGGTCAGGAGAAGCGGATCGTCGAAGCGCAGACCGGCGGCGTCGCCCCGGCGCGGCGCGAGCAGCGCGCGTAACGGCTGACCGGAGGTTTGGAGAAGGCAAATGTTGCAGCCGAAACGGACAAAGTTCCGCAAACAGTTCAAGGGCCGCATCAGCGGCGCCGCCAAGGGCGGCACCGATCTGAACTTCGGTTCGTTCGGCCTGAAAGCGTTGGAGCCGGAGCGGGTGACGGCGCGCCAGATCGAGGCGAGCCGGCGTGCGATCACGCGCGCGATGAAACGGGCAGGCCGGGTCTGGATCCGGATTTTCCCGGATGTGCCGGTTTCGAAAAAGCCGACCGAGGTTCGGATGGGCAAGGGCAAGGGTGCGCCGGAGTTCTGGGCCGCCAAGGTCAAGCCGGGCCGGATCATGTTCGAGATCGACGGCGTGGCCGAGGATGTGGCCAAGGAAGCCTTGCGCCTCGCGGCGATGAAGCTCCCGATCAAGTGCCGGTTCGTGGTCCGCGAGGACTGGTGAGCCAAGGCGCCGATGCGTTCCATCTGACGGGGCTGGCGGGAACGC
>CAZSBU010000198.1:0-5010 GCA_964605055.1 uncultured Caulobacterales bacterium
AGAACCAGTTCATTGCGGAAATCAAGCTCGATCTTCAATGCCAGCAGCTTGGCCATCACCGGGAAAATAAACCCTGCCGGGCCGCCAAAAGGCGCGAGCGCACCGGCGATGCTGACGAATGCAAGGGGCGATACAGCGCCTGACGCAATCATCCGCACGCCAATCGCCGCGCCCGCTGAATGGCCGACAATCAGAGCCGGCTTACGGCCTTCTGCCTCGATCAGCGCGGCGACGCTCTTTGCAATCGCCGGAAGCGACATGCGCGAGGCGCGCGGAGCGCTTGAAAAGCCGTGTCCTGGCAAGTCGCACATGATCACCCGGAAGCGCGACGCAAGCCGGTCCGCAAGCGCGTCAAACGAGTGCGTCGATGCGCCTGTCCCGTGTAACAGCAACGCATCCTGGCCCGAACCAAACTCCTGAACATGGAAGCGCACGCCGCCCGCCTCGACGAAGCGGCTCGCCTCGCAGTGAGGCCATTCAGCGCCTTCCTTGGACCAGTCTGGCCGTTCCCTGCCAAAAAACATGCACCCGCCCGCTTTCTTGCTCGCGGGGTCGATTGTCACGCCGCGTAGTTTGTTTGCCGCCTCTACATAGAGAAATGCGCACGGACCGCAAATCCGAGCGGTGCGCTGGCTGGCCTGAGCATGGAGCGCTAAGGGCTCGAACGGCTGCCGCTAGCAGTTGAAACGCCGTTCGCCATTACCGCAAACCGGCAAGACTGTGGCGTTTAGGAGCAACCATCAGCGCCGCCAAAAGTTCCAGTAGGAAGGCAAGCGAGGCCAGAACGCTGCGCGCGCCGTTGACATGGTCCCAGGGGGCCCAAAGCGCTCTGAAATCGGCGGGTGGGGAGTTTCGATCCCATGTCATCAGGGCATTGTTGATCGGCACGCTGACGCTCACCGTCATGACGGCAATCGCAACAGCGCCGGCGAATGCAAGCGCGACGCTCAAAAATTCCAATGTGCGCCAACGCGATCGAATACAATATAGCCAGCCACCGGCTCCGAAGACGGCCCCGAACACAAACGCCGGCATAAAGCGCTGATATTGTGCGTGGATGACTTGCTGGTAAAACACGGCGTCGGAAGCGTCCGCCGCCAGACGGAAAAGGCGCCCGCCAGCCCAATCGCTGATATATACCCCTGCACTGACGCCAATACACGCCAGTGCTAAAAACTGTGCGATCCTCAGCGACATAGACAACCCCCAATTGCCTTGATCAACAGTATGCGGGGTTTTGTCCCAGTCAATAAGCGAAGGCTTCCAAGCCCGCCGCCAAGGGCTTGAAAGCGGGGGTTCGCCGGCGTCGTTCGTGCATGAAATTGCGTCGGCTGTTTAACGGCCTTTACCTGCAGCGAAGACCTAAAACAGATAGCGCTCCTTGAACGAGAGCCCGCTCGTGCTGCTAAAAGCGGCGACGCCATTTTTCTTGGCAATCTCAAAGCCGGCCTGACGGAAAGCGTTGTAAGATTGGCTCTCGACGGTATCGACGGCGATGAATTCTGCCGTTGCGCCATCGCGGCGCACCTCTAGGGCTATAAAGCCCCGGTTCTCTCCCGAGATATACCGTACGCTTTCGTTCTTCTGAGCAGTCAGGAGAGCGTATTCCGGGCCCCGTCCACCGAGGAAATTACCGCCAAAGGGGGATGGCGACGTAACCGCCGTTACGCCAAGCTCAACGCCGCGCGGCTGGCCGTCACGGCCGACCAGATCGTTCGCCCACCAAGTGTGCGTATCGCCTGTGACAACGATAAGCCCGTCGGTTCCGGCGGCTTCATCGACTTTTGCATAAAAGCGCTCGCGCGCCGCTGGATAGCCGTCCCAGGCGTCGAGGTTCATGGGCAGGCCGAGTTTCGAGAATTGAACGAAAGCGCGCGCCCGGTCCCATTCCTTTTCAAGCGCAACGAGGTCTTCCTCGGTAACGTATTTTGACAGATCGGGCGCAATGACACTGGCCATGATGATCTGGTTGGCGATCAGCCGCCACGGCTGGCCCGACTCTTTGGACGTGCGCAAAGTGCGGTCAAGGAAATCGAGCTGGGCGTCGCCGAGCATTTCACGGCTATCGTCCCAAAGCGTTTCGTCGCGGAACCGCGCGATGTCTTCGGGCGTCTTCAGTTCTGGAACAACGACATTGTAATCGAGTTGCTCGCCACGAGCCATCAGCCGCGTCTCGATCGCCGCAATAGTCAGGAGGTCGCCATAGGAGAACGAACGGAAGAGGCCTTCTCTCGGGCGTCCCGCGTGCGGCTCGCGCACCGGCATCCATTCATAATACGCCTGAAGGGCGGCGCGTCTTCGATCCTCCCACGATCCTTCAGTCGCCGGATCATGATTCTCAGCGCCGTCTCGCCATGAATTGTTCGAGGTCTCGTGATCGTCCCATGTGGCGATCAGCGGGTGCGCAGCCAGCATCGCCTGCGATGACGGATCCGACTTGTACTGAGCATGACGACGGCGATAGTCGGCGAGCGTAATGATCTCATTCGCGGGCTCATGAACGCGGCCGAGGCGCTCGCCAATCTGTCCGCCATAACCTGTCGGACCGTACTCATAGATATAGTCGCCGAGGTGCAGCACCGCATCGAGATCGCTTTGGCGCGCGATCAGGTCATAGACGTTAAAGTAGCCGAACGGATAATTCGAACACGAGACGATCGCAAAGCGCGCAACATCTGTCGCGCCCGCAGGCAAGGTCTTTGTCCGGCCGATGGTGGAAACCGCCTCGCCTGACCGGAAGCGGTAGAAGTATCTCCCGCCTGGCGCCAGTCCGCCGGCAATTACCTTGACCGTATAGTCAGCCTCAGGCCGGGCTTCTGCTTCGCCGCTGGCGCGGATCGATGCGAACGCTTCATCCTCCGCCACTTCCCAGATCACGGAAATGCCTGCAGCGTCGCTCGTTGAAATGCGCGTCCAGAGGACAACGCTGTCAGCGGCGGGATCGCCACTTGCCACTCCGTGGGCGAAAGCGCCGCCCTGAACGGCGGATGCTGCGCTGTAGGGTGTCAGTTTCGGCGCCGTCGCGCATGCCGCCGCCCCGCCTAACAGCGCTGTTTGCAGCGCTGCACGTCGCGTAATTCGAGCCATCTTGATCCCCTCCGCCCGGTTTCTCTTCTATTCCGCCGTCTTGCCCGACGCTTCCGTCAGGAGAACATCCGCCGCTCACTGGCGGGCAGCGCTTCACTTTCTGCGAAGCCCACTTCAAGCGCTGGCAAAATCTTCTAAGGTTGTAACAGTTTTATGCGACCGGGAGCCAAGATCAGCATGAAAAGACAATTCGTCGCCGCCTCTAACCGGGCCGCGAGCCTTTCAGCGCTGGTTGTCGCGCTAAGCCTTTCCGCCTGCGCCGGCCAGAACGATGAACCGACGTCCAAACCGGATACAGCTGCTACCGCTGATTCGGGCTCGGCAGGCTCTGGATCGACACCAAACGCCGAGACCGGAATGGTGCGGCCGCCGAAGGATCCCTTCCCCTCGACCTATCAGCCTTATCCGTCGGAAACGGTCGCCTTGGTGGGTGCGACCGTTCTTGATGGCGCAGGCCGGCGCATCGACGGCGGCACGGTCGTCATGCAGAATGGCCGCATTCTCGCCGTTGGGCCGGCGGATGAAGTTGCCGCCCCGGAAGGCGCGACGATTGTCGATGCGGACGGCAAGTGGGTGACCCCCGGCATCATCGACATCCACTCGCACCTTGGCGACTACCCCTCGCCTTCCACCGCATCGACCGCTGACGGCAATGAAGCGACGAGCCCCAACACGTCGCAGGTCTGGGCCGAGCATTCGGTCTGGCCGCAGGATGCAGGGTTCACGCGCGCCCTCGCCGGCGGCGTTACCTCGCTGCAAATACTGCCCGGTTCCGCAAATCTTTTCGGCGGACGGTCGGTTGTCTTGAAAAACGTGCCAGGCCGAACTGTTCAGGACATGAAATTCCCTGGCGCGCCCTACGGCATGAAGATGGCGTGCGGCGAAAACCCCAAGCGGGTCTATGAAAAACAGGGCCCTTCGACGCGCATGGGCAATGTTGCAGGCTATCGCGCTGCCTGGATCGAAGCCGACGCCTATCGCAAGAAATGGCGGAAATACGAGGCTGACTACAAAGCATGGGAAGACAAAAACGGGTCAAGCGACGACAAGTCCGAAAACAAGGACGCCAAGGCGCCCGACGCGCCGTCCCGCGATCTCAAGCTCGAAACCCTTGCGCTCGCCCTCGACGGTGATGTCATCGTCAACATGCATTGCTACCGCGCCGACGAGATGGTCATCATCCTCGATATGGCGAAGGAGTTCGGCTACAAAGTTGCGTCGTTCCATCACGGCGTCGAGGCTTACAAGATCGCCGATCATCTGGCGCGCGAAGGCGTTTGCGGCGCGGTCTGGGCCGATTGGTGGGGTTTCAAACTCGAGGCCTATGACGCCATCCCTGAGAACGCCGCGCTGATTGACGCTCAACCCAATGGCTGCGCCATCATCCACTCCGATGACGCGCTTGGCATCCAGCGCCTCAATCAGGAAACAGCGAAAGCGGCTGCCGATGGACGGCGCATGGGTTTTGACATTCCCTATGAGCGCGCCATTCAGTGGATCACGCTGAATCCAGCTAGGGCGATGGGCGTTGGCGACGTCACGGGATCGCTTGAGGCTGGCAAAATGGCTGATGCCGTTGTCTGGAGCGGCGATCCCTTCTCGACATTTTCGCGAGCAGAACGCGTCTATATCGATGGCGCACTGATGTTTGACCGTAACGATCCGGCGCGTTCGCCGCGGGTCGACTTCGAACTTGGACAGAACGGCAACGGCTTTACCGGCGGGGCGGGACAATGATCATGAATAAGAACTTCCGCAACCGCGCACTCACCGCAGCTTTCGTTGCTACTTTCGCGATTACGGGAGCCGCGCACGCACAGTCGATCGCGATACGGAACGCGAACGTTTTATCCGTGCGCGCAGACGGGACGTCGACCTCCGGTGAACAGGTGGACATCCTGATAACTGGCGCGACTATTTCGG
>CAZSBU010000199.1:0-4992 GCA_964605055.1 uncultured Caulobacterales bacterium
TTTCATCGGGCGTCGTGTAGCCGACCGTGTCCGGAATATTGATGGTGCCGGCGCCCGCCGCAATTGCCGCCTCCACCGCTTCGACTAAAAAGTCTCGTTCGGTGCGGATCGCGTCTTCGGGCGAGAACTCGACGTCTTCGGCGGCGCTGCGTGCGTGGCGCACCATGCGGTCGATCCGCGTGAGGATTTCGGCCTTCGTCATTTTCAGCTTGGCTTCGCGGTGCGTGGGGCTCGTGCCGATAAAGGTATGGATGCGCCGGCGCGCGGCAGGTTCGATCGCAATCGCCGCAGCGTCGATATCGGCCTCGTTGAGACGCGCCAGCGAACAGATTACCGGCCCTTCGATCTCCGAAGCGACGGCCCTGACGGCGGCGGCGTCGCCCGGCGATGCGGCGGCGAACCCGGCCTCGATGATGTCGACATTGAGATCGCGGAGCGCGCGGGCGATCGCGAGCTTGCCGTCGATCGACATGGAAAAACCCGGCGCCTGCTCGCCGTCGCGCAAGGTGGTGTCGAAAATGCGTACATGGTCGTCGGATAATCTCATGGCTCGCTGCGCCCCTCATCCGGCGCCGCGCCGCGGCTGATTGAAAGAACCCCGGTGCGCGCGACCTCGATAAGGCCGAGCGGCGTCATCAGGTCGATGAAGGCGTTGATCTTCTCGCGCGCGCCCGTCACTTCGAACACGAAAGACGTGTGCGTTGTATCAACGGCTCGGGCGCGGAAAATATCCGCCAGCCGCATCGCCTCAACGCGCGCCTCGCCCTTGCCCGCGATCTTGACAAGCGCCAGTTCGCGCTCGAGCGCATTCTGCTCCATCGTGACGTCGATAACGCGCTGTACGGGCACGAGACGACCGAGTTGCGCCTTGATCTGTTCGATCTTCGAAGACGTTCCCTGAGTGACGAGCGTGATGCGCGACCGATGCTTGGCGACGTCCGTTTCCGCCACCGTCAGGCTCTCGATGTTATAGCCGCGCGCAGATATCATGCCGACGACGCGGGCGAGAACGCCCGGCTCGTTATCGACGATGACGGACAAGATCCGCTCGCCAATTGATTCCTTTTCGTCGCTAACGGGATAAACAGAAGGAGACGCCATATCAGACCAATGTCCTTCCCGCGTCGCTAACCGCTGCGCCCGCCACCGCGCCTGACGCCACGCCCGCCATCAGCATCTCGGTATGGGCCGCGCCCGACGGGATCATCGGGAAGACGTTTTCCTCCTTCGTCACACGGCAATCGAACAGGACGGGTCGCGGCGTGTCGATCATTTCAATGATCTTGGCGTCAAGCTCCTCCGGGTGCGTCGCCCTGAGGCCAAGCGCGCCATAGGCTTCCGCCAGCTTGACGAAATCGGGCAAGGAGGCCGAATAGGAATGGGAATAGCGCCGGTCATGCAGGAGTTCCTGCCATTGACGCACCATGCCGAGATACTCGTTGTTCAGGATAAAGATCTTGATTGGCAGGTTATGCTGCACCGCCGCCGACATTTCCTGCATCGTCATTTGCACCGACGCGTCGCCCGCGATGTCGATGACGAGCGCGTCGGGAAAGGCGGCCTGAACGCCAAGCGCTGCGGGCAGTCCATAGCCCATCGTGCCGAGCCCGCCGGACGTCATCCAGCGGTTGGGCTCGTGAAAATGGAAGTGTTGCGCCGCCCACATCTGGTGCTGGCCAACTTCGGTCGTGATGTAGACGTCGCGTCCGCGCGTCAACTGATAAAGCCGCTCGATGGCGTATTGCGGCTTGATGGCGTCCGGCGATGGGGCGTAGGCGAATGAATGTTTCGCGCGCCAGCTTGCGATTTGCTCCCACCATGATTTGATCCGGGCGCGGTCGGCTGCCTCGCCCTCCGCCCGGCGACGCCATTCCGCGACGAGCGCGCCGAGCGCAGCTCCCGCATCAGCCACGATGGCTAGGTCGGCGCGCACGATCTTGTTGATCGAAGAAGCGTCGATATCAATGTGGATCTTGCGCGAATTTGGCGAGAAAGCGTCGAGCCGTCCGGTCACGCGATCGTCGAACCGCGCGCCAATGGCGATCATCAGATCGCAGTCGTGCATGGCGTGGTTCGCCTCCATGCTGCCGTGCATGCCGAGCATGCCAAGCCATTGCGGATCGCCCGCCGGATAGGCGCCGAGCCCCATCAGCGTCGAGGTCACGGGAAAACCGGTTTCGCGGGCGAGGTCGCGCAAGGCCGCGTTCGCCGCCGGTCCGGAATTTATAACGCCGCCGCCCGTGTAGAGGATCGGCCGCCGCGCCTGACGCATCAGATCGACCGCCTGTTCAATCTGAAAATCGCGGATCGCGCGGCGGCCGCCCGCATCGCGCAGCGGCGCATCGGCGCGCGGGATGTAAGGCGCGCTCTCGAACTGCACGTCCTTAGGGATATCGATCAGCACGGGGCCGGGGCGGCCCGAGCGCGCCACGTGAAAGGCTTCGTGAACGATGCCGGAAAGGAGCGCCGCTGATGGGGCGAGATAATTGTGCTTGGTGCAGGCCCGCGTGATGCCGATGGTGTCGCATTCCTGAAACGCGTCCGTGCCGATCAGCTTGCGCGCGACCTGACCCGTGATGCAGACGATCGGAATGGAATCGAGGAGCGCATCGGTCAGCCCCGTCACGGCGTTGGTTGCGCCCGGTCCGGAGGTGACGAGCAAAACGCCAACCTTGCCGGTCGCCCGCGCATAGCCTTCGGCTGCGTGCGCTGCGCCCTGTTCGTGCCGCACAAGGATGTGCCGGATCGTGTCGCGCTGGATCAGCGCATCGTAGATCGGCAAGACTGCGCCGCCCGGATAACCGAAGATCACTTCGACGCCCTGTTCCTCCAGCGCGTCAAGGAGCAATTCCGCACCGGATTTTACGGCGACGCTAGGTTTTGCATCTGATTTCGGGTCGGGCGCGCGCATTCGAATGGATGGGCGCGCGGCTGGCGTCGTGCGCATACGATCTATTCCTTGCCGCTATTGGCGCCGGCGCCGAGCCAGGCCATGCGCGCGCGCAGATCCTTGCCGACCGTTTCAATCGGATGATTGAGATCCGCCTCAAGCAGCTTCGCATAGCGGGGCTTCCCCGCCTGATTTTCCAGCACCCAGTCGCGCGCGAACGATCCCGACTGAATGTCCTTGAGAACTTCGCGCATGCGGGCGCGCGTTTCATCGTTGATGACGCGCGGGCCAGAAACAAGATCGCCGTATTTCGCCGTCTCCGAGATAAACTCGTGCATCTTGGCGATGCCGCCCTCATAGAGAAGATCGACGATCAGCTTCAGCTCGTGCAGGCATTCGTAATAGGCGATCTCGGGCCGATAGCCGGCCTCGGTTAGCGTCTCGAACCCGGCGAGCACAAGCTCTGTCGCGCCGCCGCACAATACGGCCTGCTCGCCGAAAAGATCGGTCTCCGTCTCTTCGCGGAAGGTCGTCTCCAGCGCGCCTGCCGCCGTGCCGCCAATGAGGCTCGCATAGGAAAGCGCCCGTTCGCGCGCCGTACCCGTCGCATCCTGATGCACCGCGAAGAGACAGGGAACGCCGCGTCCCCGCTCATATTCCCGCCGAACGAGATCGCCGGGACCTTTCGGCGCGACCATGATGACGTCGATATTTTTCGGCGGCGCAACGCGTCCGTAAAGGATGGAAAATCCGTGGGCGAAGGAAAGCGCTGCCCCCTCTTTCATGACAGGCGCGATCGCTTCGCGATAGAGCGCCTCGTGGCTCATGTCCGGCGTCAACAGGGCGACCACGTCTCCGGCGACGGCCGCCTCGCGCGGTTCGGCGACGTCGAGACCGTCATGCTTGGCCCGCTCTGCGCCTGATCCGCCTTTGCGCACGCCGACGACGACCTTGCAGCCGGAGTTTTTCAGGTTTAGCGCGTGCGCGCGGCCCTGACTGCCGTACCCGATAATGGCGACCGTGCCGCGTTTCAAGAGTTCGGGATTGGCGTCGGCGTCAGTGTAGACTTTCATGGCGTTCGTAGCGGGCATGGCGAGCTTCCTGTGCAAGTCTTCAGTTTCCGGATGATACTCAGGCGATCGTGACGGCGCCGCGCGAGGCGGACGAGACGAGGCGGGCGTATTTGTCGAACGCGCCGCCCATGCGGTTAGGCGGCCGCAGCTTCATGTCGGCGGCGCGCGCGCCAACGTCGATGTTGGCGCTGATGGCGCGCGCTTCGGCGTCGATGGAGATGATGTCGCCGTCGCGCAGATAAGCGATCGGCCCGCCGACGGCCGCCTCAGGGGCGATATGTCCGATGACAAAGCCGTGCGAGGCGCCGGAAAAGCGCCCGTCGGTGATGAGCGCAACCTTCCCCGCGAGTCCCTGACCCGCAAGCGCGGCGGTGACCGCGAGCATCTCGCGCATGCCGGGCCCGCCCCTCGGGCCTTCGTCGCCCGCCTTGATCTGCTGGGCGTCGACCGCCGCGAACGCCGCCTCTTCGGTGTCGAAAACGCGGGCGGGGCCAGAGAACGCGCCGTCAGCGTAACCGGCGGTTTTCAGCACCGCGCCTTCGGGCGCCAAAGATCCATAGAGGATCCGTATGCCGCCCGTTTTTTTCAGCGGGCGTTGGACCGACAGCACGACTTCCTGGCCCGGCGTTTCATCCGCCCGCCCCAGTTCATCGAACAGATTTTCGCCCGAGACCGTCGACGTATCGATAAGCCGCCCTGCCGCCATCAGGCGCGCCCCGAAAAGACGCATGCCGCCAGCGGCGTGAAGATCCCGCGCGAGGAACCTCCCGCCCGGTTTCAGGTCGGCGATAACGGGCGTGCGCCGAGACAATTCATCAAAGAGATCAATCGAGAACGGCACGCCCGCTTCTGCGGCGATCGCGGCCAGATGCAGAACTGCATTGGTCGACCCGCCGCTTGCGACGACCGCCGTCGCCGCGTTCCGGAGCGAAGCTTCGGTCACGAACCGGCGCGCCGTCGTTCCCTCAAGCGCGAGGCGCGCGGCAAGACGCCCGCACCGTTCCGCCTCGGCGGATTTTGCCGCATCGA
>CAZSBU010000200.1:0-4941 GCA_964605055.1 uncultured Caulobacterales bacterium
TGAAATCTTCGCCGCGAGGCGCTGAGGGCCGCGCAGCCCGCCTCCTATAGACCCGCGAGAACTTCGCCGCGAGCCCTCAGGCCAGGAGCAACGGATAGACCGCCCGCTCTTCGTAATGCGGCCCCTCGCCGCCCGACAGGGATTCAAAGAGGCTGTATGAGGCGACGGGAAACGGACCGACCGAAAACAGGTTGTGGCTCGCGGAAAATCGCGCGGCCTCATCCTGAGAAATCGCGCCGAGACGCGCAATCGTTACATGGGGCGCAAAACGGCGCCGTTCGATGTCGAAACCGGCGCGCCTGAGGCCTGCTTCGACCTTCGCCTGCAGGCGGATCAGCGCTTCCGATTTTGCCGTGCCGACCCACAATGTGCGTGGCCGGTCGCCGCCAAAAAATCCGCAACCTGAAAGGCTCAGGTCGAAAGCTGGCGTCAGACAGTCTGACAGCGCCGCATGGGCGTCCTCCAACCCGCGCCGGTCGGTCTCGCCGATAAATGCGAGCGTCAGATGGAACTGCTCAGGATCGCTCCAGTGCGCCCCCGCGAGGCCCGACTGCAACTGCGCGACGGCGTCGGCGATGATCTCCGGCAACGGAATGGCGACGAACAGGCGCATGGCGTGCCGCATCTGTAGGGCGACGGGAAAACCTCAAGCTTGAAACTCTCGCGCCGCGCGGTCAAGAAATGGTCGCGATCGATCGTTTTAAGCTCTCAAATTTGATCGCGGTGAAGTACTCCAGCGGCCTAGGGTTTCGGACGCGGCTTCCACAAGAGCATTCGCGATATAGTCCAGATCCTCCCTACGAAGCCGGGCGGGTAGCCGAACATCGCAAGCTCGCATCAACATCTTACGGGTCCGACCCAGATCCCGCTGCTGGGGAATAAATTTCCAGTTCCAGAACGCCCGCGCATTATCTTCCGCCAATCCGAAAATTTGAAGTTCGACCCCTTTGTTCCTCGCGCACGCCACAAAGGCGTTTGCATCGGCATGAACCGAGACGCCGCGCAGATTGAATTGAAGAGAGTCGGGGGCGCGGATTTCGCGGGATAGGGGCTCAGGTACTTCAAAATGCGGAACTCTATTTAGGATCGACGCCACATAGTCATGGTTCGCTCGACCGCTTGCGATCCGCCGAGCCGCTTCCGCGATTTGTGACCGTGCGACGGCCGCCGACAGATTATTCATCCGCATGTTGTAGAGCGGCAATTGGTTTTGCCATACTGGGAAGCGCTCACTAACGGCCGGGTGCTTCTGCCAGTTCTTCTCGTAGGCGCCAGACATGATCACGGTCTGAGCGATGATATCGGCGTCTCGCGTAATTAGCATCCCGCCTTCGCCAGCATTGATTAGCTTATAGGATTGAAAGGAAAAACAACCTATCTTGCCGATCGTTCCGATTGGCTTGCCCGCCCACGTGGCGCCGAACGAATGTGCAGCGTCCTCGATCACAGGGAGGCCGCGCGCATCGCAGAGTTGCATGATAGCATCCATATCGGAGGTATGTCCCCTCATATGGCTAACGATCACCGCACCCACGTTTCCGGTCAGCTTTTCTTCAAAGTCCTCAAGATCGATCCGAAAATTCGGTCCGACATTAACCAAGACAGGAACGCAGCCGGCATGAACGGCTGATGAGGGCACGGCAGCAAAAGTGAACGCCGGCATTAAGACATGTTCACCCGCACCGAGACCCAAGGCCTTCAACGACAGGAAAAGCGCCGAAGAGCAGGAATTAACCGCCAGCGCGAACGGAACGTCCAAGTATTCAGCAAATTCACGTTCCAGCCGCGCTACCGCAGAGTCGCGCGGGGCCGTATATCGGAACAAGTCGCCACTTTCCAGTAATTCCATGATTTCGTCATGGGCGCGTTGTGGAATGGGCTCAGCCGCATGCACATTTGGCGGGGTCGTCATCAGGGTTCTTTCACTTTTCCTTAGTGGATCACAACTTGGAGTAACCGCAGTGCCTAAAAAACTCGATTACTTCATCTGTAAGAAAACCTTTTCCACTCGCTAGTTGCGGCAAGTCGAAGCCGCCGCCGGTATTCACCTCGATGACAACAGGACCATTTGGCGTGACGGCAATATCCATCGATTGGTATCGTACTGGCGCAAAAATCTGCGCGCAGCGACGCGCCACGTCCAATACCTCGTCGAACATCGGAATTTTTTGGCCGAGCAACGGTGCTCCGGTCTCAGGGTGCGTAACATGATCGGCAGTGCTGACGTCATCTTTTGAACGCACTGTTCTAATTATTCCCGTTAACGGGTCGACATCGCAGGCAATGTTGCCTGGGCGCCAAAAGCTATCGGCGACATTATCTTTCGATGGCAACTTAAGAACCACAAACGGAATATGCACGCCCACAGCAGTGACAAGAATACAAACTCTTATTGTGGCGAGATGAGGCGTGTAGGAATCAAAAAAATGATGATTCCTTTCAACACGCTGGATGAGATATGGAGTTTGACCAATCGTTTCTTCAACAAACTGGTCAATTGAAACATCGCCCTTGCCCGCAAGATTTAGGCTTGAGGAATCTATTCCGTTTATGAGGAATGCACCAAAACTGCAAATCCCCCTGTTCTCCTTGCAAAAAATCTGCTCCCCCGATTCCAACACGAACGTTCGCAACGATTTGGCATCCGATATCCTCTGTGTACCCGGATATTCGCGTTCGGTCTTATGGATGACCGCAAGCGTCTTCGGGATTGGGATTTCAGAACGTTGCAGAATATGAGAGCAAAGCCATTTGTCTTCGGTACACGCCTGCCACGTCATATCGCAGCATACGTGCGTTATTGGCCAATGGAGCAAATTCGAGATGAATCGGGTTTGATCTTCACTCGTATGTCTGTTTGTATCGTATACGCCATAACGTACATACTCGTTTAGAGGCAGTTTACCTCTACCAAGCTGCAGCGATAGCATTTCACGCACTAGTTCGAATGCGCCGCGCCCGCTTTTTTTTGTTGCATACCGAAGGTATTCAGCCTGTCCGGGTTTTGCGCTGTTCCAATCGCTGCGGTCGCGCGCAACTGCGTTCAAATTCGTCATGAGGATCCCCAGAACTAGTAATTTTCGTATGCTGTAATTAAGCGGCTTTTTATTACCGGCTGAACGCAACAAACCGGGCAGACGATCCTTCGCCGATTATAGTTAGGAAAAACTGAATGGGTTGGTTGAGGAGAGATTTCCCGCAAGACATTTGACTTCTGAGAAATTATACGCCGTTGGACGAACGTCTTCGGGCCGTTCATTCGCTTCGACATCGGATTGCCAATGACCAACTCTCCCCGCCTTGTCTGTCTTGGTTACGGCTACACCGCGGCGGCGCTGGGGCGGCGGTTGATGGCGGCGGGCTGGGCGGTGAGCGGCACGACGCGAAACCCGGCGCGTATGGCGGCGATCGCTGCGACGGGGGCCGAGCCGGTGCTTTGGTCGGCGGACGGATTGTCGCCCGACAGGGTGGCGGAGGCGGAAGCCATTCTGATTTCAGCTGCGCCCGTTGCTTCAGGCGGCGATGCGCCAGGCGCCAATGCGTCACGCGACAATGCTTCGGGCGATGCCGGGTCGAGCTGTCCCGCGCTGCCGCTGCTGCAATCCGGGCCGCCGCCAAAGCCTCTGCGCTGGATCGGCTATCTGTCGACGAACGGCGTTTATGGCGACCATGATGGCGCGTGGGTTGATGAATGGGCGGCGCTGAAAGCGACCTCGCCGCGCGCCAAGGCTCGTATTCGCGCGGAGGCAGATTGGACGGCCTGGGCGCACGCCTACGAAGCGCCGCTCGTCATCTTTCGACTGCCCGGCATATACGGGCCGGGCCGATCCAGTTTCGATGCCATCCGGGCGGGCCGGGCCCAACGCATTCTGAAGGAGGGCCAGGTTTTCAGCCGCGCCCATGTCGACGACATCGCCGCCGCGCTGGAGTCGAGCATCAACGACCCCGGCGCTGGCGGCCTCTTCAACATCGCCGACGACGAGCCCGCTCCGCCGCAGGATGTAGTGGCCTATGCTTGCGAGCTTCTTGGCGCGCCGGCGCCGCCGCTTGTCCCCATCGCCGAGGCGGAGTTATCTGAAATGGCGCGCAGTTTTTATGACGACAACAAGCGCGTCTCAAACGCGCTCGCCCGGGCGCGGCTTGGCTTTTCACCCCAATTCCCGACCTATCGGGAGGGGCTGCGGGCGATCCTTGCCGCCGGCGGCTGAAGGCATATAAAGAAATCTTTATATGCGGCTTGGCCTTTGCCGGCGGGCTTGTTATACCCCCGGTTAGAATCGCTCTCCTGGCATTTAGGCCGCTCGGCGTCGACATTGCGAAAGCTTGAAAAAGGAAGTCCCCCATGCCCGCACCCGCGCATCACGACTATCACGTCAAGGACATCAAGCTGGACGATTGGGGCCGCACCGAGATCGAGATCGCCGAGACGGAAATGCCGGGCCTCATGGCGACGCGCGAGGAATACGGCAAAGCGCAGCCGCTCAAGGGCGCGCGCATTGCCGGTTCGCTGCACATGACGATCCAGACCGCTGTGCTCGTGCAACATCTATTCAACTCAGGATCACGCCGCCGCCGCAATCGCGGCCGCAGGCACGCCGGTTTTCGCTTTCAAGGGCGAGAGCCTTGAAGAATACTGGGACCTCGCCGACCGCATTTTCGAATGGCCGAACGGCGAGACGGCCAACATGATCCTCGACGATGGCGGCGATGCAACGTTGCTCGTCTTGCTCGGTTCGGATGCGGAGAAAGATCCCTCGCTCATTGCCCACCCCTCTAACGAGGAGGAGGCTGCGCTGTTCGATACGATCAAGCGCCGGCTCGCCAAGCAGCCGGGGTTTTACTCTAAGGTGAAGGCGAACATCCGCGGCGTCACCGAGGAAACGACGACAGGCGTGCTGCGCCTTTATCAACGCCAGAAACGCGGCCAGCTTCCCTTCCCGG
>CAZSBU010000201.1:0-4930 GCA_964605055.1 uncultured Caulobacterales bacterium
GCGTCGCCGGCGTCGTCATTACTTACACGGATATTACCGAGCGGAAGCAAATTGCCGACCTTCTCGCGGTCGCCAAGCGCGAGGCGGACCTCGCGAGCACAGCGAAGTCGCGGTTTCTGGCGGCCGCAAGCCATGATCTGCGCCAGCCCCTGCAGACCCTATCGTTGCTCCTTGGGCTGATTGAGAGCGAGGTGACCGAGGCGTCGACGATCGCGCTTCTCCGGCGATTTGAAAAATCACTTTCGAGCATGTCGAACATGCTCAATACCCTGCTCGACCTAAACCATATCGAGGCGGGCGTCGTTCAGCCGGAGATCGAGGAAATCGATGTCGGCGAACTGCTTCTTCGGATGAAGGATGATTTCGACGTGCAGGCAGAAGCGCTGGGCCTGTCTTTGCGCGTCGTACCTTGCAGCCTTTACATTTATAGTGATCGGCACTTGCTCGAGCAGATTCTGCGGAACATGATTTCCAACGCTCTTAAATACACAGAAGAGGGCGGCGTGTTGCTCGGTTGTCGACGTCGGCGTGGAAAGCTGCAGATCGAAGTGTGCGACACGGGCGTCGGTATACCCATCGAAGATATGGGCCCGATATTCGACGAGCATGTTCAACTTGATAATCGAATTACCGGCCGTGGCGCTGGCCTCGGACTTGGCCTTGCAATTGTTCGTCGCGTCGGGCGCCTGCTAAATCATAAAATCGCGGTAAAGTCTGTACCCGGCCGAGGGTCAATCTTTTCGATTGAGACGGAAATCGCAAAGCCGCCTGCGACAATAGCACTGGCGTCGCCGCCCCCGATTATTGAGGCGCCTTCAGATGCGCCGCGGAATGGCGCTATTTTGATTATCGAAGACGATCCGGAAATGAGCGAACTCCTCAATCTGACGCTGACGAATGAAGGATATATCGTTCTAGCCGCGCCCCACGGTGAAGCGGCGCTTTCACGCGTGAAGGCGGCAGGGATTATGCCAGACGTTATCGTTGCTGATTTTAACCTCGGAAGAGGGGACAGCGGTCTGAAGATAGCGGTTGACCTTCAGCAACAGCTGCAAGCCGAGATTCCCGTTATTGTCCTGACAGGCGACATCACGCCGGCGACTTTACGCGAGATCGCGAGTGAAAACTGTGTCCACCTCAGCAAGCCCGTCAATCCGGCAAGGCTGACCAGAGTCATCGCGCAACTTCTTCCGCCGACGCCTGAAACCGAGGATTCTGAAGAAGATGAAGTCAGCGTCAGCCCTGCTCGCACCGTCTATATCGTCGACGATGAAGTAGAAATGCTGGAGACTCTCAGTCAGGTCCTTGCGGTTTCCGGCTACGATGTTCTGTCGTATACGTCTTGCGAGGAATTTCTCGCTCATTACGACGCTGATAAAAAGGCCTGCCTTCTGATTGACGCCTATCTCCCCGGGATGAGCGGACTCGATCTGCTTGTGAAATTGAAAGAGACTGGCGATCAGGTACCGGTGATCGTGATCACTGGGCGGAGCGACGTCGCAATCGCTATCGACGCCATCAAGGCGGGAGCGTCCGATTTTCTTGAAAAACCGGTTGGGCGAAAAGCGCTCGTCAAATGCATCGAGAAGGCTTTCGCGGAGTCGAAAGATGCAAACGCGGTGTTCGCGCGTAAGTCAGCAGCAAGGCGTCAATTGGCTGGCCTTACGCCGCGACAGCTTGAAATCATGAATCGCGTGCTGGCGGGCGAGCCTAGCAAGAACATCGCCGCCGATCTCGGAATCAGTCAGCGTACGGTAGAAAACCATCGGGCGGCGATCATGAAGAAGACAGGATCGAAGTCGCTCCCCTCGCTTGCGCGTCTGGCGATTGAAGCGAGCTGAGTTTCGTGGCGTCTGTGGTGTCTTTGCGCCTCGGTTGTGAAGTCTCGCCGCCTCAACCGCCGCGGCGTTTTCACTGCGTCTCATTGCGCAAACCTGGACTTCGCCATTCCACCACGTAGGTAACTTGCCCCACGCCCGGCGGGCGATGCCGCAGCATCGGGGGTTGCGCGTGATTTATCGCTGCTGCGGTATCGCGGGATCGGCTCGCCGCGAAAAGGGCAACGCGTACGTTAAGTACATTCCGACGCTTCAGATTGCGCGCCATGAACCCCTTATTGAAGGGCGAGTCGCCGAGATCGAGGGCTATTTTGAAGTCCGGGCGCGCATGTTTCCCTTGAGCACAGGTCAGTCAGTGTCGGTACTATTATCTCTAATCGCTATGGCGACGATGTTGCTTGCTTCCAGCGCGGCTGAAGCGAGCGATCGCTGGGCTGGTGCGTTAGAGGCTGGCCGGTCGATCTTCACGATTTCGGGCGACCGTCTCGCAAACCCCATAAGAGGGTCGAACGACGACGCCAGCGAATCGCAGGGTACGGCGACGTTAACTGACCCAGGGGACCGACAGTTGAAATTGGCGGTCTTAAAAGATCCAGCAATTGACGAAACGCCGGTTTTCCCGGCCCCTGCAACAACCGCCTTGTTGCTTTCAGCGCTTGCCGGCCTCGCTTTCGCCGCTGGCAACCGGAAGAGGAAGTATCTACGGGTTACGAGCGACCGACGATGATCGGCCTGCTTGATCGCGACTGACTTAATTGCGGTCGACACCCCGCGGCTATTTTACGGCGACGAGGGCGGCCGGCGCCGATTTGCGTGGTCGGCGTATCGCGTCTCCAATTAATAGGATTCTCGACCTCGGTGGTCTTTGAGGCCACGACGGCCCCCAATTTGCCGAGATTTCGCTTGCCCCTACCTCGTTTATCGGAGAATCCCGATCGCCTGCATCTCGTTTCCGGCAAATCTGGCCTTTTCCGCCCCATCTGCCCGGAGAAAACCCCCTACCCAAGTCCCTTTGCAAAGCATGTCGGAGCGGTCTACAACCCGCCGCGATCTGAAACGCCCTGTCTGTCGCCTGCGCGGCGGGGCGCGCCAGGTCTTCGGCGCTCCTGTTCCACGCGGCCCAAGCAGCAAGGGCGTCAACTGAACCCTTGGCCGCAGCGGCGAGGACAGCCAGTCATGCATTCATTGGAGGCCAGTCTCGCTCCCTGACCGACGCCGATCAGCTTATTTATCGTCCGCATTCCATCCCCCTTCGCGCGCTTCTCCTCTTTCCCCCGTTCAAGAGTTCGTCCCGATACGACATGACCATCGCCGCCGCCGCCTTCTATCTGTTCTCCGCCGCCATTGTCGTCTCGGCGACGATGGTGGTGGCCGCGCGCAATCCCGTGCATTCCGTTCTCTATCTCATCTCGGCTTTCATCGCTTCGGCGGGTCTGTTCGTGCTGATGGGGGCCGAATATCTCGCGATGGTTTTGATCGTCGTATATGTCGGCGCAGTGGCGGTGTTGTTTCTCTTCGTGGTGATGATGCTCGACGTCGATTTTGTGGAGTTGAAGCAGGGGTTTCTTCAATATGTCCCGATCGGGGGCGCGCTGGCCGTCGTCGTCGTTGTGGAATTGCTGCTGGTTGTCGGCGTGTGGACCATTCCGTCCGACGCGGAACTCGCCCGTGTCCATCCCTCGCCAAAGGCAGGCGAGCCGGTCAGCGCTATAGACGGGCCATCGAATATCGAGGCCTTGGGGCTCATTCTCTACACGGACTACGTCTACCTCTTCCAGATTGCGGGGATCATCCTTCTGATTGCGATGATAGGCGCGATTGTGCTGACGTTCCGGACGCGAGAAGGCGTGCGTCGCCAAGACGCCGCGGCGCAGGTGGCGCGGCGGCGCGCGGACAGCGTCGAGGTGAAGCACGTTGAGACAGGGCAGGGGATCTGACCATGGGCGACATCGGTTTGGGGCATTACCTGTCGGTCGCGGCCGTTCTCTTCTCGATCGGCATGGCGGGGATCTTCGTTAACCGGAAAAACGTGATCGTTATCCTGATGTCGGTCGAGTTGATGCTGCTTGCCGTGAACATCAATCTTGTCGCCTTCTCGCAGTTTCTCGGCGACCTGACGGGGCAGGTATTCGCCTTTATGGTGTTGACTGTCGCCGCAGCCGAGGCAGCAGTGGGGCTCGCCATTCTCGTCGCCTATTTCCGCAATCGCGGCGATATATCCGTCGAAGACGCCAACCTCATGAAGAATTAGGGATAGCCGGACCCGATGGAGCCCTTCGTCGTTCTTCTTCCGCTGTTCGGCGCATTGCTCGCCATGCCGCTTGGCCGGATGTTCGGCGCGCGCGCAGCCGAGATCGTCACGACAGTTTTAATCGGCGTGGCGGCGGTCCAGTCGTGGGGCTTGTTTTTCGACGTCGCGCTGCAAGGCAATGCGCGCACGATCTCGTTGTTTACCTGGATTTCTTCCGGCGATTTCGTTGCGGATTGGGCGGTGCGCCTTGATACGCTGTCGGCGGTGATGCTGATCGTCGTCAACACCGTATCATTTCTCGTGCATGCTTATTCCATCGGCTACATGCATGAAGACGAGGGACGCACGCGGTTCTTCTCCTACCTGTCGCTTTTCACCTTTGCGATGCTGTCCCTCGTCACGGCGGACAACTTCCTGCAACTGTTTTTCGGCTGGGAAGGCGTTGGGCTTGCGTCTTATCTACTGATTGGTTTTTGGTTCAAAAAAAAATCCGCGAACGATGCTGCGATCAAGGCGTTTGTTGTCAACCGGGTCGGCGATTTCGGCTTTGCGCTCGGCATTTTCTGCATTTTTTATGTGTTCGGCTCGCTCCGTTTTGACGATGTTTTCTCGGCGATCGCCGCCAATGCGGTGGTCGCGCCTTACGGGGCCGCGACGGGCGCGGCGATCCGCGATTTGACGATCCCCGTTTTCGGCGGGGATTTTCATGCGCTGACAGTCATCGGCGTGCTTTTGTTCATCGGCGCGATGGGTAAGTCTGCGCAATTCCTGCTCCACACATGGCTGCCGGACGCGATGGAAGGCCCGACGCCGGTCTCGGCGCTCATTCATGCGGCCACCA